>DATEIH010000001.1:0-5139 GCA_035279165.1 Candidatus Nitrosocosmicus sp.
ATGACAACAAGGTCGCCTTTTATGTAACTGGCGGGGATAACGCCGAAATAAGTAACAACATGATAAATCATAACACTATAGGCGTAGCTTTGCATTCGTCTGATAGTGCAGATATTAAATACAATCAGCTAAGTCAAAACAGGCTGTCAGGCGTCACTTTAATAAATACAGCAAACAGTTTGATCAATGGAAATAACATATTGAACACAACAAATGGCATATTCTTAGATACACAAAGTTCTTTGAACCATATTGACTTTAACAATGTGTTCAATAATGTACTTGACATTAATAATGCAAATAATCTTCCTATAAATATTAACAATAATGATTATGCTAACAATAATTGTGTGACTAGTCTTCCATCTGGTTTATGCATAGGCAGGTAGATAGATAAGTAGGTAGGAATGAAGATAGGTAAATGGATACAAAGCTAGTAGAGCCCTACTACAACAATCGATATATTTGATCCATCATTGTAATGTCAGAAAAATGTCTTTTTTAATATAGAATTTGAAAAAAATAAAAGGTTTAGTCTGGACTCTTAGTCAAATCTGATTAATCGGTCTATTGAATCACCATGTTATTGCTCATGTTCATTCCCATAGTATTATTTGAACTAGGTTGATCCATCATTTGGGGCATAGCCGACATATTGTTGCCGCCACTTATCTTTAGATTACTCATCATATTTTGCATCATCAATGGAATCCATTGATCCATGAATTTAGAATCCTCCATCATCTTATTCATCATGTTCATCTCTTTCTCAGGGTTTAGTACGAGTCCATAAATAGGTGATTCACCAAAGTGATTTTTAATTTTTGAAGGATCCAATTTAATTGCAATTGTATTATTGTTAGACATTGTCCAGGTTGTCGGCACATCTTTTACAGGTCCATCTTTCATTGTTATTGTTACAAGGCCTTGAATGATTGTATTATTTCCTTCCATTTTTACATCGCTAGCGGTTGCGTTAGATATCTGATGCATGTGGGGTGCTGATCCATTCTTCATCACCATATCAAATGTTGAATGAAAACCAGAATCAGAAAGATTTGAGGGATTATAATAACCCATCCAATGACCTGCCAAAATCCAGTCATTATTTATGCTTGCAATAGGACCATAACCAAATTTATAATCGGTAATAGATCCCGACAGTGCGTGTGCATTTGTGCCTGTTAGAGATAATAGTGTTCCAGCAATTACAAAAGCGCTTAAAATTCTAAAAAAGTTAGTGTACGTAAACACATGAATATTTTATAGTACTCCATCATTTAAGTTTTAAATAATATTTATAGCATGGAAATTTATAAGAGCATCAAATCAGCTATGCCCATTAAAACGAGTATTAATATCAAGTAGTAATCTGGCGGCTTGTAAGACATTATTTAAAAGTATTTAGTATAGAATGTCTTTATTATAAGGATTAATACATTTTGCATTTTGTGAATTGGCAGAGAAATATCATAATATCAAAGATTGATGGTGAAACAGTTGTGATTAAAAGGAATAAGACAATAAAAAGCATCAATGAATATCTTTTAGTTTTCATCTTTACATTTATTTCATTTGTCCTACTGCACCCAACTCCACCATTCAAGATGGGAAAGTCTATTCTATTCAACGAAGGCGCCTTATCTCGACAGAAATTGAAGGGCCTTGGAATTCTTACACCTAGATTAATAGAAATAAACAAGGACGTTATTATTGAAGAATATATCAACGGCGGTAATCTCTATGAATATCTTCGACAGAGCAATAACTTTGAAATTGTTTACAAGGTGGGCGTATTAACCAAGACTCTGCACAATAGTGGATATTGTTTCATCGATAATAAAGCTCAAAACTATTTAGTAAAGGATTTTGAAATAATACGAACCGACTTGGGATTGATACAAGATCAGGTTTCGGAGTATTTAAAAAGCCTCGACATAGGTATTTTCTTAGCTAGCCTATTGGATATGGAGAATGAAAAATACAAAATTATAGAAAAATCGTTCTTAGATGGATATAAAAACACTCCAAATGATAAACTGCCATATTTGTCAGTGATAGTAAGAAATATTGCTGCGCTCGTGCTAGTATCTAATCATTCTAATCTCGTAAAAAATCTATTAAAAAAAACTGATATAAAATAAAGCTATATTGGTGGTAATTCTACCTTTTTATCAAAACCGCCTGAACCAAATTTGCAATAAAAGCACTTATCAGACATCATATATGGAATCTGCTGAATTACAACAGCTCCCAATTTCAGTGCAATCTTGGTAATTATTCTATATTTTAAAGGCATGGCAGGAATAACCTCTTTGAAATAAACATTGTAATGGTCTGGACAGAATTTTAGTGTGACATTTGAAGTAGGTTTTTTATCAGTATCAACATTTTTACTATTTGTATTTAAAGTCTTGGCAACATTAATTTGCTCTCTAATATACTCATGCTTGGGGCAAGGACAGTCTTTTCCTCCTGGATGTTTATAAGCGGGAGTATTTTTCCAATCAAATCCTGGAAAATCTTTATCAAAATCATCCATTATTACTCATTAGTTAATCCACAAGATAGAATATAAATATATGTTTGCGGGAAATTCACAATCATTTGAAATATGCTGATTGCTAACTGCAAATCCAGATGATTTTAGAGTATGGGATATTTGACATTTAATGACATTAAGATTGCCAGAGCCAATCGTTATTCTGGCAATAGAAAAGATACCGCTTTAAAACTAATTTATGGCGGTATGATCTTGACACTAAGCTTTGAATTGATGAATCATCGTTAATTTAAAAAGGAGATACCTGAAGAAAATCAGAAAAAATATATCTTTCCATATATTAAAAGGTTGTAAGCGGCGTGGTTCAAGAACAGAACAGTGGAAATCAGGCTACAGCTCCTTCTGCTGCAGCCTCAGGATCTGCGACAAAAAAAGACAATAGATCAGAAAATTCAATAGATTCAAATCAAAAAACTCTGTTAGATTTCAAAAAATCATTGATAGACGAGCAAAAACTAGGAGAATCCCAGATTGATAAAATCAATGAAAGTATTGAAGAGACAAAGAAAATAATTGATGAAGAGAGAGTAAAGTTAGAAGCTGAAAGGTTAAAACTTAAGCAGATTAATGAAGTAAAGGATGCAGATTACGCAAAATTTACAGAGTTAAAGACTAGCTTGATTGAAGAAAGAAAAAGAATGAAAACCCTAGATACCAAAGCATCCAGCAGCGGTGGTCAAAGGTCCAGAAGAGACAGATATAATTTATCAAATTTGACAAAGGCACTAGAACAAATAGAGAAAGATATTCAAACAAAGAAACTATCAAAGGATGAAGAAAGACGGTTGGTCTTAAAATCAAAGGAGATAGCTACCAGGTTACATGCACTAAAAGTTATTCACAAGAAGGAGGATACTTACAAATCACTGGCAACAAAATTTGATGATATCAAAGGAAAAATGAATGATATATTTGACCAAAAAGCAGATGTAGGAAAAGTAATTGGCAAAATAAAGTCAAATTTGGATGAATTGTTGAATAAAAGAGAAGAACTTTATGAAGAAAGACGAGGGGTGATACACAGGGTTAGAGAGGCCGGTGCAAAGATAGAGATGGTAGATACTCAACTCAATGCCATAGAGTTTAAGAAAAATAGAATTCAACATTCTTCGGAGAGACAAAGACGTTATAGTCCAGAAAGAAAGGTCAGACACGAGATACCTCAAGATAAGATGCGCAAGAACAGAGAAAATCAAGAATTGTGGAATTCCTTAAAAGAGGTTGCCATGAAGAAAATGTCGAGCGGAGAAAAACTCACTTTCGATGAAATGAAATTGATTTATGCTGAAGAATCTGACTAAGACAATTTAGTCAGGGTAATTCATTTTAATTTTTTACGGTCATCCTAAGTTATTGCTTTGGAAACATCAAGCGCTATTTAAGGCATAAATTTGGTTATTTTTTATTTATATTTTTCAATATAATACGTACCTCCAGTGTACCGTTTTGACAAGATTCTTTGAATTAACCATAAAGGGTAAAGTGATGTATTAGAACCAGGTCAGAAATATTAAATAAGTATGACCCTGTAACTTTAACGTAATTTTATCAAATTTTATTTAAATCACCTTTAGAGTAGGTTAGATCAATTCATTCTGAAGCATCTGTATAATTCATAACCATAATTATATAAAATCGTCATACAGAAATTCTTCTTGTCAATTTATACTTATTTTTAACACGAACTGAGAAAGGCAGCAGACATCATTATATGGTTAGACTGCACTATAAGGTGTGATTATATTCAATAGTCTTTTATACTTTTTTTATTCATATATACTAGATGATACTCTTCGAACTATGCAAAACAGGGTATGATTTAAAAATAATGATTCAGGTGTTCTTAAAAGTTCAGAAGAGTGGCATTTATTGTCAAATTCACCGCCTATTGGTAACGTACACTGGCAATTTATTATATTGATAAAAATATTTTGCAATAAAGATTGATAAGGATTCAATTTCGTAAAGACATGAATCCTAGTTAATAGCACTCGCTGAAGATCATTCAACGCATTGAAACAAAAAATATCAGAACATAGTTATTGCTTAACATTTAGGTAAGGTTTATAACATGATAATATTATGCAAGAACGAATAAGGATTATCCGCATCAATTTCATTGATATAAGCCCCGACTAGTCAGGCTTATTACGTAAACAGTTTATTCTACCTAAACAAGATATCGATATATGGGATGGAATGTAAAAAATTAAAAGATGGTTGGCTAACAACATTGCGGACCTCGATCAAGCACCCTCACACCTTGTAAAAAATACTAAATTAACCCGCACCTAAAGTCTGATTTCAATTTTCGTGAATGTCGTTGTTAAGTAGACTTTCTAATACTTTACAATGGATAGTATTGACAAAAGCAGTAACTTATTCAGCCACGGAGGAATACTGGTAGAGACTGTCAGTATTCCAAAGGCCAAAGGTATGTAAAAATTCACAGCTCCCGGTAAATGCTCAGATAAGCTTCTCAGGCTTTTTGATTGTACTTTAGATTTAGTACATCGGCTCACCTTTCTGATGGTCTGTGCTTTTCTATCATTTTGATAGTTATCATATTTTTTGAT
>DATEIH010000002.1:0-3383 GCA_035279165.1 Candidatus Nitrosocosmicus sp.
CTTGCGTTCTATGGCCTCCCACTTCTCCAACTATAAAGTAAACATTATTATCGGGTCCGATTCGAATTTTACCTCCATTATGTTCTGCTCTTTCATTTGGGGGAATAGCAGTTAAATCAAATAAAAGGACAGGATTTATCAGCTCACCATTGACATATTCATAACGATATAGTCTGTTTCCTAACGGATCTACATTATTTTCAACATCACTACTGTCTTCACCATTACCGGATTCAGTATAGGACAAGAAAACATATGTCTTTCCGTCCGTTTGTTTAGATACTGCGATACCTAAAAGTCCACGTTCTATGCTATTTGCTACGGGCACGTCGAGTGCTGGCGATTCCTGCACTTGACCATTTAGTACCCTCTTTACAATACCTGTATTTTTTTCCGTTACTAAAATATCGTTATTTCCAATGAAAGACATACTCGTAGGAAAATCAAGTCCTTCCGTTATCTTTTCGACTGTAAGATTGTCGTCATTCACGGTTGGTCCATAAGGAGACAGGGGTGCTTTAGCATAAGCCCCATAAGAAAACTGGATATATGATGAAAATGTTGAAGAAGAGATGATTAATATAAAAGTACAAAAAGTCAAGACTTTGCATTCATGCATGTTTTTGTCGATAATTACCATCATTTTTGTAAACTAATTAAGTTTATGAATGAATCTTAACAACGATATGACTGTATTAATGGATATAAAGTTTAGTACAAAGATCTATTTTATAAGGGAATAATAAAAAGATGTTAAATTACTAGAATAAAGAAAGATTCACAAAAAATACATTAAGTCAAAGGATTGCTTGTCACCTGGGATCAACTTTTTCTATAATCTTTATGATGTAGAAGCAGAATTTAATGTAGTCGCCGTCACACTCTTAATTTCTTTTCTCTTCTCATATCCTTTCCATCTATTTATCCAATCATTTAGTTGTTGTAAAATGGTCTCTAGTTCTTTCGTTCTAGGTGTTAAACTATATTCTACTCGAACAGGAATTTCTGAATAAATTTTTTTTGATATTAGGCCTTCCCTTTCTAGCTCTAATAATCTTTGAGATAATACAGTACTACTAATCTCTGGTATCAATCTTTTAAGTTCATTGAATCTGATTATTCCATTGGTGCTTAAATTTTTTAGGATGTGCAATGACCATCTTTTCCCTAATACCTCCCATATGTCCACTACATCACATTTTTCTTCTTTCATAAGAATTTCCTGTCCAAATTATAATAGCTTGTCGGTTATTAAAATTTTATAATCTTATTGTAATTTAGGTATCAAATACATTCCATCTGGTTTTGTTATCACTTATCTTAATCTGGGTAACAAACAAAAATTGCTACATCACGGTTTAATACTAATAACTAACTAAGTAATAAATTAATACTACAATTATATAAAATATTAACGAAATAATATGGTGAAAAACATAGAGACAAAGTCATCCAAAGATGCCATGAACCATTACAATTTCTTTTCATTGCGGGTATCCCCCTAAACAGATCAGAAGCAAGATCCGGTCCCTTTGTAATGAATACAAAACAGGAGATATATTAGGCAATGGAAGACTATAGAAGCGGTAAATTAAGGTGTCATTACCCATTAAACTGCGATTGGAGACCTCTATTGACTAAAAAAGCGAATCTATCTTAGTTTTGAATCACAAAAATACTAACTTGGTAATATAAATAAACTAAAGTATTACTGATTACTGGTATATTCTAATTTTATTTTCTAGTTTTTAGTCCAGGTAATGTAAATGAACGAATGAACGAACATATACATCAAATAGACATGTTTGTCACTATCAGTAATCAAGGCATCATTTTAGGTACGGATGACCCACTCATGATTTTGTTACATGTTGCTACAAGAAGTAATATGTGAACTTATGTCATGATTGTAGCCTTTCTTACTGATTCAAAGTCAACCAATAGGTCCATTGGAACTTTTCTTTTACTTTAGGTTAACTTTTATTTAATATTGATCTAAATTTTCAAAAATGAGATTTAGTTTTCGGCTTGGAATGTAACACAAAATTACAATATGAACAAATATTTTAAGAATTATTCCACGGATCCGAGTGTAAGCCAATATTATCAGTAGAAAGAATTAGTGCTCAAATTTTGTTTGGATCCGAAGAGCTTGTTATTATATGACTATTCTAATCTCTTGTTTTATATTGTTCTACATTGCAACTTTTATGTTACCGATCGCCTGAGAATATTCGATGCGGTAATGAGATTATAACTATTATTTGAAACAATTAGAAATTGAAGGATTTGTTAACTTATAGATGAATAATTAGTTTGGGTTCCTGTTAGAGTTGTCTGCAAATAGACGGATTATTTTTTATACATTAATAAAATCGAACTATTCAACCTATTTAAAATGACAATGATATGTGAATATTTCGACATTCCGTTATTTTAAGACTAAATGTTGTACCCATGGTAATAGAAGCACAATGGATTTTCTATATTATGAAACAATTTAAATATTAGGCTAGATTAATTAGGCCATACTAATGTCTGCTATCAATCACCAACAATCTTTCTCATCATCTTCACTCTTAAATGAAAATGAAGAAAAAGAATCTGAAGACAATTTTATAACATATATTTGCGAAAACACCGATGGAATACTTGACTCAATAGACCAAATGACTTTTGCATTAAATGAGATAGCCGTAAGATATGGTCCTATCATAGTCCTCAAAGATGCACCATAGTATTAGGAAGGAAGTAACTAATAAAATTGGTATTGCCTACTAAAGCCACTTCTACTAATATATCAAATTCTACTTCATCAGGGAAGCATCCCATTCAGGAAGATAAAGCAGACGAAGTTAAGGCTCTTATAGCTAGATATGTTTTATTAAAAATTGAACAAAAGAAAATCGAATCAAAGTTGTCTGATATAGCAAAGTATTATGATGATGAATCTCTCAGAACTATTTTTGAACCTATAGGCGAATCAATGATGGGCATTATTGGTTTGGAGCTTCCATCCAATAGAAAAAGAGAAAATAATGACTAATTAACGTATTTGATAAAATGAATTACAAAACATGATATTGCTTTTCTTATCACTTTATTTACTATAATTTATTTGAAATCATTTCTTCGACTTTAACAAATTATAAGCACTTGCTTTTCTTCTATTATTTTTTCTTTTGCTCTTTTGGAGTGGATTTTTTCCTGCTTTTGGCATAATCTTTCCCTTCATCAATCTGAGACCGCAAACAGTACAATTGCCTTCAATTGTTGCCATATTATTGGCTAGTTTAACAAATTTAGTATCCGATAAATTTACGCTAATCTTACATGCTGTACAATAAGTGGAATATTTCGAAATGGTGCCAGTCAACCTGACT
>DATEIH010000003.1:0-12812 GCA_035279165.1 Candidatus Nitrosocosmicus sp.
TTTCCTTTATGATCTTATTTTTCAAATATTAGTTCAAATAAACAAAAAAATAAAAAAACTATTTGATTAATTTAATATTTAATATAGAGTGCAGAAATTGGTTTAAAACCTTTGCTATAATGATAAATAATAATGTTTTTCAGATTCATACTGGGTATGAATTTTCACTTTTCCCATTCTTATTAATGATCAAAATATCTATACCATCACCGCTAGCGGAATCCCTTTGAATGGATGATCGAATAGATTTTAATGCCAGATTGGTTGCTTTCTCTTCATCAAGGTTTTCATCAAACTCTGCGTCCATTACTCCTAATGCCATTTCAGCTCCTGTTCCTACTGCAGCATATCTATCTGGTAAAACTGAACCTAGTGGATCAAGAGTATAAATTTCTGGTTTGCCGGTTGTAACGCCTCCCACTACAACTTGAGTTAATAAAGGGAAATATCTCCTTTCAAACATTATGACAGACATCAATTTTGCAACCGAATTTGGTTCGACATTACGTCGGGTTTCCAATTTCCTGATTTTTGATAGAGCGCTTACCTGGCGTACAAGAACCTGCATGTCAGCAACCATGCCTGCACAGGCGGCACCCACATGATCAGTAACATTAAATGTTTTTTTAGTATTTTTATTAACTACGAAATTGCCGTATGAAACTCTCTTTTCAGCAGCCAAAAGTACTCCATCATTGTAAGTAATACCGACTGCTGTTGCTCCGGGCATAAATTGAAAAGCCATTTAATAATTAAAAAAAAAGAGTTAGATTTAGTCGTTTCTATATGGGTGCCTACTTTTTCAACATTGAGTAGTCATGAATCTTGATTGCTTCGGAAATTAGTTTATTTTGAATTTCCAGAATGTCCTTTGCTTCTGGATACTTTGATCCAACCACCACCTCTGCAACAATATTTGTTATGTGTCTGAATAGAAATTCATCTCCTCTTTGAGCTTCTACCTTATAGGTGGAATGAGCTTTATTCACAAAGACAATATTTTCATTCGTAAAACTGTATCTCGGATCTGTTTCATCTTCGTAGGGGATCACCTTGTATCCTATTTTTTTTAACGTGAACGTTTTTTTGAGAATGGGTTTTCTAATAGTTTTTCGAATCATCCCAATATTGCCGTTAGAGAGGTTGTCTTTGTAATCATTATTTGAAACCTGTGTTAAAGCCGTACTCTCTCTGTTGGTAGAATCGTTAAAGGCAAATTCTTTAGCTGAATTCGAGATTTCAGAATTGTTTAAAATTTTGTCTCTGCTATCGATATAATTGTCTGATAAATAGGTCTTTGTAGCTTTTTTTGCATCCAAATCATCAAGAGTTGAATCGGAGTTTCGTTTGCTATTATCATCATCAAAATCTAAATTATTGTTCCTATCTGCTTGTGTCAAGGTATAAGACACATTATCGGTTTTATCATTTTCATTGCCATGAATTGAGTATGTATTGCCCGTAAGACTATCTCTTATGTGACTCGAGTCATCTATTCCGTTTTCGTCAGCTGGGGATGAAACCTCGACTGATTCAAATCCTTGAATCTCCTCCCCTGCTTCAAGTGTTTCCAAAACAGCTTGACCCATAACCTTATCAATTTCCTTATAAATTTTTGATTCTTCTCTTGTGATTAGAACATCTTCATATTCTGTTAAGCTTGGGAGCACCTGATCAATTATGAAGGTTTTTACATTCTGATTGAAAGCGCTATATGTATCATTTTCAATCAATGCCGATTTATCTGCAAATCTGGATGTAAGTTCGTCACACTTAACATATCCTGTAACTCGGCTAAGCTTGTTGTCAAATCCAAATGTGCTCCTCAAAACCACGTGATTACCTACCATTATTGCTATTCCTTTCTCGTCTTGTCCCAAAGGCCTTCTCGCAATAGTTATCTCACCGGTAGTTCTTGGGTTATCTAGGTTTACTTCTAGCTTGTAACCTTGAATATCTGGTGATCGTATTATCTGGGAATCAGACATATACCATTCTTTAATACTGTTAGCAGATTTGATATACACCTCAAATAGGGGATATTTTAAGATAGAAAGTTTCTTAATCTCTTTGGAAAGTTTGTTTATGTCAATGCTAATTTTAGATCCTATCAGCAAGATTTCAGTACCATTTCTACTCAGTTTTGACTCTTTTATCTCACGTAATTTTGCTCTTCCCGTAATCAGCTCTTCTAATGTGTTTCCATCTATAGATATGGTTTTACTAAAATCATCTAGCCGAGTTTTGATCTTCATTTGATCAAACGAAGTCAAAAAGGACAATCGTCCAGTACCATATCTTCCAGTTCTTAATCTTTTCAATTTTGGTGAAAGAGTTTCTTCAGCTTTATGAGGGGAGCCTAATATCAGAAACTTGTCCATTGAATTGGAGTTCATCCCTGCATTATCTTCAATTACCACGTTGCCATTGTTTAGTACTGTTACAAGAACATTCGTTGCATCCTCATCAAAGGCGTTTTCAATAAGTTCTCTCACTATTTCGTAGGGAGATATCCACGTTTTTGTGGCAAACTCTCTAAAAAATGATGGATGAACTTTTAATTCCATTGTCAATATATTTTAGTTTTTAGGCGAAGATTATTTAAATAAATATTATAAATTAGTTGACTATAATCCTAATTTTTTTTGACAATCTATAGATATCGTGATTCTATGTTGAAACACTATGAGTAAAGCCAATTGTTATGGCCTTTGGAATTAAATCTACTAAACCTAATGTTAGTTTAGGTGGATGAGTTTCGATGAATGGATGCACTGTCGTATAATAAATTAACAAAACTGGAACTGCAGCGCATCCTGCAATAGTTAAAAGGATTAGCCAAGTAGCTGTCATCTTTCCCGTAAGCATGTCATTTTAAAAATGGTTAAGATATATAAAGATAAAGCCGCAATTTGTTGTATTATTTGATCTCATAACTTGAAGGAAATTTCCTTAAAAGCATTCCAGAACTTGTCACCGACATAATGCAGATTGTTTATAATTTGTCCCTTTTGTAATTCTTTTGCGTTAATGCTGTCCTCAAGTGCTATGCCAACGGATAAATATTTTCCATATTTTTCTTCCTTTACTACTACAATGTCATTTCTGTTGAATTGAGTAAACTCTACTATACCTGGACGCAATATCTTTGCTCCATTGCATATGAACTTTATTGAACCTGAGTCTACAATTACTGAAGGGAATTTTTCCAAGACTTCTGTTCGTCCCAAAAATGGCAGTACGATCTCATCAGAAATGAAAACTGCAACAAGGGAATCGATAACCAAGATACTCTTATATTCTTCAATCTCAAAAGCTTTAATATTCTTAGTTTTAGGAATCGATATCTTATTATCCCAGCCATTGACTATTGTTTTGAGTATTTTCTCCGTATCTTTCTTGGATATCACATATGTCTTCAAACAGGCTTATTGAATCCATCATAGATAATAAAGATGTATAATTATTGCCCTTCTAATTGTGATTAATGGTAAATGCATTTATTTTACATACTGATTTCGACAAGTCTAGCGAATCTAAAAATAAGAATCTTGTATTCTGTGTGTCTCTGCTTTTAGGCTCTGCCTTAGTCCTCAAAATGGAAAAAAAATTTTTATAAATAATTAGACCGTACATTAAATCTAATCGATATGAGTGAATCGCCCGAAACGAAATATGAGGTTCCGATAAAGCAGGTGGAGAAATCCCTGAAAATAAGTGATAGAGCAAAAGCGGAGCTAAAGAGCTCAGGCATGATGGATGAAAAGGGTAAACTAAAACTAAAGGGTGTCAGTCCAAAAATGTTAAAAAGAATGAAGTTAGAATCTATAGATTGTCCTGTGTTCAAACAAGAACTTGGCTTTGTACAATGCTATGTTTGTAGCAATTTTCATAGCAGAATTAGTGGTGTGGTTTATTGTAAGGGTGACCCGTTGGAGTAGTCTAATTGCTTTTTTTTGTTGCGCTTATAAGAACAGCATAAGCTTCATAAATAGAAATCCATAGCTATCTTTTGATTAATTGTCCCAGAAAATCAGTAAGGAATTTGGTATTAGTGTAAAAAAAGATGAAAACTTTAGCGAATGGTATTCTCAAGTAATTGAAAAAGCAGGGTTGGCAGACTATATATCTGCAAAGGGTTTCATTGTTCTCAGGCCTTATGGTTTTGCTATCTGGGATCTCATCAAGACCTACCTAGATCAGAAATTTAAAGATACAGGACACCTTAACGGATTCTTACCTTGCTTAATACCTGAAAGTCTGTTGAACAAAGAAGAAAAACATTTCAAAGGGTTCAATCCAGAGGTCTTTTGGGTAACGTCGTCTGGCGATTCTGTGTTGAGTGAAAAATTAGCGTTGAGGCCCACCTCTGAGGCTCTACTTTATTCAATATTTCCGAAATGGATATCCAGTTATCGCGATCTTCCAATTAAAATTAATTTTTGGAACACCGCTTTGAGGGCTGAGATAAAGTCCACCAAACCTTTCATACGCAATTCAGAATTTTTATGGCAAGAGGGCCATACAGCTCACTCTGACAAAAAAGAGGCGGAGGATGAAGTGATGACAATTTTGTATATCTACAAGGATTTTATTGAAAAAGTCCTTTCAATTCCTACGATATCTGGCTACAAGAGCGATAAAGAGAAATTTGTTGGTGCAGATTATACAACTACATTGGAGGGGATGATGCCCGATGGAAGAGCACTACAACTTGGAACTTCACACAATCTGGGTTTAAATTTCTCACAACCATTTGATATTAAATTTTTGAACAAAAATAATAATGAAGATTTTGTTTGGCAAACTTCTTGGGGAATATCATGGAGATTGATTGGGGCCTTAATAATGGTCCATGGAGATGACAAAGGATTGATATTACCACCAATCGTTGCTCCAATCCAAATTATTATTATTCCAATTTACAAAAATGCAAATGAACAATTAGTCAAGGACCACGCTAATAGATTAAAAGAAAGTTTAGTATCCTTAGGCTATAGGGTTTTTGTAGATGAAAGAGATGAGTTTACGGCAGGATGGAAATACAATGAATGGGAAATGAAGGGAGTCCCTCTCCGAATAAATATTGGACAAAGAGACATTGAAAACAATAATGTAGAGTTAGTGAGAAGAGATACTAGAGAAAAAAGTATTCTCCCTATGGCGAATCTGAGTAAAGAAATAGAAAAGATTTTTCAAAGTTTGCAGTCTGATTTGTATTGTAAGGCTGAAATCTCCCTTAAAGAGAAAACAAAGATCATTTCAAATTTTGACGATTTCAAGAGGAGTTTGGAGAGTTATTTAGGCTTTATTGTGACAGGTTGGTGTGGTGATGAAGAGTGTGAAGTTAGTGTTAAGGAGAATACTGGAGCAGATATTAGGGTAATTCCCTTTAATTCAAAAGCCCTTCCAATTGGTCTCGATATAGCATATGATGCAATTGGGGATTGTATTTATTGCAGAAAAAAGGCTAATAAGACAGTTATATTCGCAAAAGCATATTAATGATATACTTTTGTTTTGAATTGCACTGCGAGGATGAAATAGAGATAAATAGAATTTAAACAGAATGTTTATGTAAGGTTTAAAATCCAAATTGTTTATTACAAGTTGTCAAAGAAGAACAAGGATAACAAGAGGAAAGATATAAAAATAATTATAATCATTGTTGTAGTATTTGCTATAGCATTTATTTCTATTAGAACACTATTGGCCGATTCTAATCCGTTTTATGTAGTGGCAAGTGGTAGCATGATCCCTGTACTTAACATAAACGATTTGATAATAGTCTGGGAGAAGGACAATAGCACCTTTGCCAATGCGAATATAGGAGATATCATCGTTTTCAAAGCCCCAGATCCAGCGGAAGAAAATAAAACTATTGTACACCGGGTATCTGCTATTATTGAGAAAGGAAATAATTTGACAGGAAACGTCATCCTTTGTGCTCCTATTGCCATAAATGAGGTCATACAGGAAAAAACAATTCTTACAAAGGGGGATGCAAACGAATGTTCCATTCCTGGAATAGATTTTCCAATAACTAAGGAGAACTATGTGGGGAAAGTTATCTATACAATCCCACAAGTGGGTATAATACCTCAGGTTTTAAAACCCCCTGTAAACTATATCATAATGGCTGTAATTGCTGGATTATTGGTATATTCATTCATTCGTGGAGGTAAAAAGGATAAACAGGAAGAGGAGAAAGAAAAATTAAAAGATGAGTGAATCCGACTCAGTACCTTTGAAATTGGCGGTACTGATGTATAGGCAGGATGATCCAAACAAATGTACAGCATCGCGACTTGTTAAATTTAAGATGGTTAGGGAAGTAAGGAGGGTTCCTGATACGTTTTTGGTACTAAACCCTTTCGCTGAAAAAATGGTTGACCCTACCGATATGAAAAAATTTAGAGGCATTTGCGCTATTGATTGTTCTTGGAAATTAGCAACAAAAGTAATAAATACAAAAAAAAAATTTTTTAATAATAGAAGGCTTCCCGCCTTACTGGCCGGAAATCCTACTAATTATGCAAAATTAGGAATGCTTTCAACGGTTGAAGCCATATCCGCGGCATTGTATATTTTGAATTACAAAGAAATGACTAGAGATCTTTTAAATAAATTTAAGTGGGGGCATACCTTCCTGGATTTGAACTCCGAATTGTTGGAAGATTATTCTCATGCACTCGGACAAGATGAGATAATATCAATTGAAAGGGAATATTTTCCACACATTTTCAACTCCTAGGCACAAATTCTAAAAAAGTACTGCCTTAAGAAACGGATTGCACTAGAAAGGTACTTTCTTTAATATAGATTACTTCAGTAATTACAAATTATCTTCATACTAACCTTATTTGAGTTAAAATAAAGTATTGTATTTTATCTTCATCCAGAAAGAATATTAAAAAAAACGACTATTAGATAAGAAAGTTAATAACTTTAGAGTTTCATTTTTAGTTGTGAGCTAGTGAGCAAGTTACTTCTGGCAATATATAACGAAGAGGAAACTCCTCCCTCATTACGGGCACCTGAATTAGCGATAATTAGAAGGAGACTTCTGGCAACGAAATAGAAAAGGATCCAGTTGAGATCAAAAGCAATGATGATTAGTAATCTGAGTGATTTCAATCTTGGAGTGAAACTGTCGACCTAGGTGGAGAAAGGCCAAACAGAGTTAGGAACCCGTACATACACTCAGGTAGGCTGCTTAGCTAAATCTTGCTTAAAACAAAAGGAGGGTTACTACTAGGACACACGATATGGGATTCATAAGGAAAACTTTTTCATTTTGAATCCCATACTATTTATCTTCAAATAAATTTCGAAAATCTATTAATTCTAATTGTCACACTGATAATTGTAATATAGAATGGATGATATTATAGACTATCCGGTTTTTCTAACTGGTAACGAACATTCGAGTTTCTTATCAAAAAAATATGGATATAAGGAATGGATGATATCTAGATTTCTAAATTTTATCCCTTATCCTGAACAGATGTTAGAGTATATCCATAATAGCAAAAACTTGCATTATTATATAAGAGTAAATACGCTAAGAGCTAATCCACAGGAATTAAAAAGACGACTCGATGAGAAAGGATATCATTTAAGGGACACAATTCTAAAAGAGGTATTTGAGATAAAGAACCATGGATTTGGGGATATTGAAATTAAGGACACTGAAATCAAAGTTAATCATCAAAATAATGATCACAACAATGACATTAAGGTTATTGTTGCTACACAAAAGGGCTGTGACTTGCAACCTAACAAAGGTAACGGCCCTATATCCAAACAGCCTAGTATAGGTTCAACTATTGAATATTTGAAAGGATACTATTACATTCAGGACTTGAGCTCTTGTATTGCAGTAGAGGAATTAGATATTCATAGTGAATCCGATTTGGTTGTATTGGATATGGCTGCAGCACCCGGGGGCAAGACAACACATATCGCTCAAAAACTAAATAATAAGGGAGTAATTTTCGCATGCGAATTAAACTCCCGCAGACTTGCATCTCTACTTTTTAACTTGTCACGTTGTTTTATACAAAATACAATTGTGCTTAATATTAATGCAGAAGAAATTGACAAACTTGAATTAAGATTTGATAGAGTACTGCTTGACGCGCCATGTACTTGCGAAGGAATTATCATGAAAGATAATTCTAGAAAGAAAAGTCGTAATTTAGTGGATTTGGAAACCTGCAGTATCAGACAGAAAAAATTGATAATATCTGGTTTTAATGCTTTGAAACCAAATGGACTTTTGATATATTGCACTTGTACCTTTGCGCCTGAAGAAAATGAGATGATTATACAATATCTTTTAAGCAATCACAAAGATGCAAAACTCGAGCCATTAAATTATGGAATGAATGGTTTGAAGAGTTTTTCGAAGTACCAATTCGACGAGGAAATGGTCTTTACCAAAAGGTTATATCCTCATATCCATTCAACCAATGGATTTTTTATAGCAAAAATAAGAAAGCAACCAAACTAAAATGACTTTTAGAAATTTGACTATTGCTGAAGAGACTATTTTAAAAAGATCCTTTAATAATTGGGGAATTTTTGGAATTTTTGGATCAATGAGACTACTAATCAATACCATAATTTTAGATACCTCTAGTAATGATCAAAATCACACATTGACATTGGGATACTCACCTGATATTGAATTCGCTGAGTCAGAAAAAAAGATAGTGAGAACAGAAGTTTTTGTTCGTTCTACCGTTAAATATGACGACATACTTTTTAATAAAGCAAATCCCGTTAGTATCGGTTTGAAAATCGGTACTATTGGGAATAAAAAATTTTCTCCCGGCTTAAATTTTGCCGAATTCGTAGTCAAACACAATAAAAATATGGATTATCCTCACGTTATCATAAATACTAAAGCTGAAAATCTCGTAGTTTTTGGTAGGGACATAATGGGAAGTTCAATTCTTTCATTTTTCAAAGATATCAAAGAAAACCAACAAGTCATAATATTAAATCAGAACAAGGAGGTTCTTGGACTAGGTAAATCTAGATATTCAGGAAGCTCGATTATGCAACCTAATATAATAACAATAGATACTATTCAGGATATCGGTACATACTATTTAAAAAGTGAAAATAGATCATCTAAGTCCATTGACAAAAATATAAACCATTTAGTATAAATACAAACAATAAAAAAATTGAGTTTTATCGCTTATTTTCTTGATTTTACTAACACTAGAACTGCTACACCTGCCATCATAGCTCCAAATATCAATATGACTTGTATAGGAAAGCTACCGGAAGAAGTAGCCACACCCTGAGGTGCTACGGATGACACCAGAAGATATTCTTTTCCTCCTGTTTGCTGAACTTGAGAGAATCCACCTATCTGCATTTGCCCACTTGGAGGAGCTGTTAGGCCATCAACTTCAACATTTACACCATCTATATCAGCTGAAGCAGAAGTTTCTTTTACTGTGTGTGTTCCTTCTCTGAAACTACTCTCACCCAAAGAATATATCGAAACTATCTTTGATCCCCCTTCTGTAACAGAAAACCCAAAGCCAGCGGCACCTGCTTGAGCGCCAGTTGCGTCAAACAAAAAGTGCCAGTTATTCATCGTGACCCCAAAATCTGTAAAATCTAAAATAGGGGTCTCAAATGCAGGAGCTAAAGTTGTATTTTGAATTTTAGTTGCTACCTCTGGAGCTAGTTTTTCCAAACCTCCAATGGGCTGATTGATGTCAATCTGACCATATTCTTCGGTATTTACTATCAATGGCCCTTCCAATGCAATACTTCTCCAATCAACATCCAAAATAGATGTAGAAGATCCGTTTGAACCAGTTACAAGGTTAGTAATTATTGGATGCAATTTTACCTGGTACGAAACAGTTGAAGTTGTGGGTCCACCATTGAGGGTTGCTTTATAATCTAGTGTGGCGTTTTCAAATTTTACTAAACTTTGTTTTTGAGAAAGTAGTTGACTGTTTATTTTGTCCAAAATCTCAGATACCCCATTACCGCTATCTGAAGAGTTCAATGAAAAAGAAATCGTAGTTTTATTTCCATCTAAGATTTGTGACATAGTACTATTAGCAGGATACTTTAAAGTAAGAATTCTATCACCTGTGAAGGAGGCATCCGCCGCGTTTATTGCAGGTGAGACTCCCGATTCCATTTGTATGGCAAAGCTTTGATTAATAAACCCGCTAAAAAAAACAATAGCCAATAATACTATTACATAATCTAGAGACTTTAATTTCAATATTTTTGAATTCCATTTAGCCTGTTTATAAGCTTATTGAAATATCCTTGCTTGAGATGAAATCGAATTGAATACTACATATTTAGAATAAAAAATTACATTTTATCTAGTCTCGAAGTAAAAAAATCATAACATTACAAAGAGATAAAAAACAAAGAATAAAAAAAGAATAACATAGACATGAAACATTGATTACCATTTTAGCTGGAGGAACAGGTTCTGTTAAATTAGTTAGAGGAATGTATAAGGAATCAGAAAACATTACAATTATTTCAAATGTCGCAGATAACTTTTGGCATTATGGATTATACATCTGTCCAGATATCGATACAATCATCTATGGACTAAGTAACAATCTGGACAAAAAGAAGGGTTGGGGAGTCAAAAAAGATTCATTTAATTTCTTAAGATACATGGATACACTTGTACCTGAAACTTGGTTTAACCTAGGAGATAAAGATTTGACAACCCATGTCTTGAGAACGCAGCTATTAAAAGAGGGGAAGAGTTTAACTGAAATAACAAAATTCTTTACCGACAAATATGGGCTATCACTACTCGTAGCTCCTGCTTCTGATACTCATTATGAAACCAATATGGTGATTGAAGGCAACAAACGAATTCATTTACAAGAATACTGGATAAAATACAAAGGTTCGATGCCGGTATATGACATTGTTTACGAGAATATCAAAAAGGCTAGGGTTCCTGTAAATGCTCAAAGAATGCTGGAAGAATCAAGATTAATCCTATTTGCTCCAGGAAATCCGATCACAAGTATTGGACCAATAATAAGTATACCTGGTATGAAAAACCTTTTGAAGAAGTTAAAAAACAAGATTGTTTTGGTTTCTCCTCTTATCTCTAACAGAGCAGTCAGTGGTCCATGTGAAATTTATATGAAGGCAAAGAATATCTCCCCTAACTTGAGGGGATTAATTGACTTTTATTCTGAAATTGCCAATACGATGATCTTCGATAAACTTGATGAGTCTGAAATTGAAAAAAAAATAAAAAACGATTATCCTGAAATAAACTTTTGTTATTCTGACATACTCATGAAGGATTTAAGAAAAGAGAGATCATTAGCTCGGTATATAATTTCCAATTTTTAAGAATAGAATAGGGTTAATTTTTTGAGCAATACAAGAACTGCAATAATTATTCCAATAAAAAGATTTGAAAAGAGTAAGTCACGGTTAAGTGGCTTTCTTAGCCAAGAACAAAGGATCTGGCTTTGTCAACTTATGGTAAATGATTTGATTGAAAAATTGGCCGAGTTAGAAGAAAGTAATATGTTTTTGGTTACAAATGAAATTATTCCAATACCGGAGAAAGCAAAAGAAAAAGTAGTAATGTTATTTGAAGGTCGTAGCAATGGAGTAAATGATGCTGTTAAAATAGCAGATTCTCATATAAAGAAAAATAAATTTGATAAATCAATTGTGATCCCGATAGATATACCCCTGTTAACGCTAATAGAAATTAAAGAGATCATTTCTGTAGCGAGGGACTTCAAAGAGATAATTGGTATGGTTCCTTCAAATAGATTCGATGGGACCAACATATTATTGAGAAAACCGCATTCTATAATAGATACGAGCTTCGACGATAACAGTTTTTTCAACCATTGTAAAAAAGCTCATGATAATGGCATCTCGCTAAAAATTTTTTATCATGAGAACTTGACGGTAGATCTTGATACTATCGATGATGTGATGATGGCTTTGAAAAAATATCATCTAGCTAAATCTACTATCAAGATGAGGGGCTTTGAACAAGAAGAAGTACAAAAGAACCAAAATAAATCAATAGAATATTTAATGAATATCTTTCAGAACGGAGATGAACTTGATTATTAGGTACTATGAATTTCAATTGAGTTTTGTATCACAGTGATTGTGCTGACGATGAAAGTAATTATCTTGCTGTTAAATATTTTTGCATTCAAGATATTTATGGGTAGTATAACAATATTTAACGTACTTGTTACATAATATCATTGCTATCATAGCCATTTCATTCATCGTAGTTGGTGGTTTATGGGGCATTGGTAATTTATTAAGTACCCCTCAGGAAAAAAATATTCAAAAGTCAAATGATTCGATCTTGTTAATAGCTCAAAATAATGCCTTTAACCAGACTAATCCAACATTATATGTAAATGCTAGTCAACCTACCAGATTAATAATTCTTAATAAAGACTTTGTAAAACATGATTTTATTTCCGAGGAACTAGGTATCAATACCGCATACTTGACAACTGAGCAAGATTTTGTCACAGGAATTGCAAGCAATAAAACAGGTAATTACACATATTATTGTTCTTTTCATCCCGAAATGAAGGGAGAGATTATTATAAAATGATTAAAAATTATAAAGTAACCTCAAAACACTATTATATATAAAGAGCGGCTTTCTACTTTATCCCATTATAAACTCTGGATAATGTGAATTTCTGCTTAAAATATTATTAAATAGCCTTTTATCTTTTTGTTTGCTAATCGATTACTACATGTACAGCCCCTCAGAGGATACTTATTTA
>DATEIH010000004.1:0-6699 GCA_035279165.1 Candidatus Nitrosocosmicus sp.
CTCCAGGTGTTAACTCATCTGTAACGTAAGATTTGGCTGAGGTATACACAAAAAATAATATGTGCTATTTTTGTTTCCACCTTGTTGCAGGACAGAGCATATGAAAAGCAAAAGCAGTCGATTTTGAAATTTATCAAGAAATACGGGCGCGTAGACCATTCATTGATTCTAAACGAGGTTGACATCGATTATGATACATTGATGAAGATACTTTCCGAATTAAGACAAGAAGGACAAATCAGCTAAGTTTGGAATTGATTTGAAAAGTTTACCCTAAAGTCATAGATAACAATAAGATTATAACAAAAATTATTATACATTCAAAGAACCTAAACCTGGATTAACCTCATACATCCAAGTTATTAGTATTCTGATGTATCGAAGCGAAGGAGCCCAGTCGTTTTGAATCCATTTTACAGGATTGATAAAGGGAAGTGCGACCCTGTTGTTACATCGCTTGATGATCATTGCTATTTTTTATTAGCTAATTCTTACTAACAGCACTAACCAAAAAAGCGTTGATTAAAACTATATTCCTTTTTGAATAGTATTAAGAAATTTAGAAAGAATTAACTCCCTGATATTATTGGCTTGAAATCTACCAAGAAAAATAAAGTGTTGGTATTTAAAAAAATTTATACAAATTCCATCATATAATTTAGAGTTCACGCCAGATAATCTAAAAGACTGTTCATTTTCAAATATGGTATCTTTTATGGTTTTAAGGAACATTGATAGCCTGGAAGTTAAATATCTCTGCGGACTAATATAGTAGCTACGATACAGGATTTGTCATGTCTTCTGATATCCTGTAGAGGGCCCCCAAGCCTCCATCGGCCCTGCTATAAGTTAGTATATACAAATTACCATCAGGGCCTGTTTCTATATCTGTTATTCCTTTAAATCCACTGCCTAATGTTATTGAATTAAGCTCATCTTCATTTGTTGCTGTCAAATCATTAGCGATATCTGGATTATTTTCAAACTGCAGGCCGGTTCTATTCTCATTAACTGTCAAGAAGAATAAATTGCCCCTGGTTATGTCTCCTACGAAAATGTTGTTTTCATATTTTTTGCCTAATTTATCAGAATTAAGAAATTCCAAGTCTGTAATTCCCCTTGATTGTTCCCAACTTAAGACTGGATCAGCATAATTTGATCCTTGAAAGCTCACTAGGTCATTTATCGTGATGCCTACTGATTTAGACATTGGTCCCATAACCAACTTCCAACCACTATTAAATCCTGGTTCCACAAGATTAATCTCATCATAGAGATCTTGACCATTTTCTGCATTCCACATCTTCTCTGTTATAGGATCAAAATCAAATCCAAAACTATTTCTTATTCCATATGCATAATATTTATCCAAAGAATTACTATTAATATCATCCAAAGCTATGAACGGGTTATTTTCTGATGCTGAGCCATCTAATGGATTAACCCTGAAAATAACTCCGCTATCATCAGGAGCAGGGCCATCTTTGAGATTCTGTAATTGTCCCTCCCGTTGTAATTCACCGATTATCGCATACAGTTGATTATCTGGACCCATCTTAACTTTTCCTCCTTGGTGGTTAGTTCCAGGACCGGCTGGCAAGTCTAAAATAATTTTCGGATTTGAGAGAAATTGTCCGTCCCATGTATACTTATAAACTCTATTTCTTAATTCATTATTGCTATCAGTTCCTTGACTATCCTGACCCAATTGATTACCAGTTTCAGTAACAAAAATAAACACGTCAAAATCCTCGGTTTGATTATGTCCAATCATTTCATCAACTAGAATATTGTTGTCATTTGCAATACCCAAAAGCCCTCTTTCATTTTTACTATTGACATTGGCTAGTTCCAATATGGGTTCTGGAATTGTTGGATTTGCCAGGTCTAATTTTGATATGATTCCCTCCTTTTGTGTTATCAGTATTATATTATCTGACAAGAACGCCATGCTTGTTGGAGATTGTATTCCGTCTGCCACAAGATCTAATTGCAATGATGGATCATTGATCGATGGTAGTCCTTGCGAGAAAGCTGAAGGTTTTTCAATGCTAAGATAGATAATAACTATGAATAATGAAAAAAAGAAATATTTAAAGACCAAACAAGTTTCTATTGACTTACTAAAATAACTGATATTCAAAGTCACAATGATGTATGTAAACATCGTACTATAAAGATATTACAGTCTTTTGTATTAACCCAAATACTTAGTGATACAACAGGAATTTTTTATCAATTAGTTTACCATTTTAAGAGCTCAAGTTTATTCAAATATCTTAACTGGGGTTATTATTAATACGAAGGGCTCTAAGTTTGAACCGCCCACTATTTATGGGAATGGTATTTTGGGTCATTTGTAATGTAGTTGTGGAATATTTACTTCATAAATTGGTTTTTGAAATAGCAGTCAACCTAGGTAAAATGTCGATTTTTAAAAATGGTGGCAAAGATGCTACTTTTTCATTGTGATTTTCTAAACTCAGATATGGAGATCTACTACTCTAGGAGGTAACAAATTCCTTTCTCAACTATATACCAAGTTTTTTACCCATTATAGAAATTAGAGAAAGAAGCTGGAAACAGAGTTCCGGTGATTCCTCTATTTTAGTATCGAATATTTCATCGACTGTCAGGATCCAAATTGTTTACCGTTAACCTATCTATTATTGCCCCACCTTTCTAATTCCAAACATACTCGCAGGATTCAAAATATTAAGTTTTATGAATTAACGATTGACATTTTTTAGCTTTTATAATTATTTAACAAATAATATAATTTCATCTTAGGTTATTTGTGAATTATTGAAATGAAAATGATACTTGCAGGAATACGCCGTTATGCTCTTACTGTTTAACAGTAGATAGATCTTGCCTATCAAGTAGATATTTATAGTACAAGAAATCCTAATTCCTCTGTTTTAGAGGATATAAGATAATTTCGATTAATCTACGGAACCAAAAATGTGGAAAACCAGGTTTGTTATGGATCCTTATCCCTCCGATTTTATCTAGTATCTGTTAATTGACAATCGGATTTTGATTTGTTATCGGTACCTCTAAAAAGACTTTTTCAGGTACTTTTGAAGGACTATTAGTACCTAATACGCACACAAAGTCAAAACTGTTTGAGATTTCAACACATGTATTGAAATTTTCATTTACATCAATTACCCCAGAACCAAATTCGAACGTTAATTTTTTTTCTTCGCCGACTGATTCAACAGGGTCTTGATTTATTTTTGCTATTGCACATTCTCCATTTGAAGTAATTATAAATATATTGAGAGGACCAACATTTTCTATATTCTTGTCAGATAAATGGACTTCAATCTTAAGACCCTTTTGATCGTCCCTACCGTTAGAATTATCCCTTCCATTATTCAAATTTCCGTTGACCAGGACATTAGGAAAACTCAAGCACTGAGTTTGAAGTGGCGATAAAGAGGTTGATGCAATCAATTCCGGAGGATTATAAGCAAGAAACAAAAGTGTGAAGCAGCTGAAAACTACAGCAATAGGATAGTTCTTATTTAAAAACATGTTATATTATTTGTCATAAAATATATAATCTTTCATGTTATTTTCTTTCATGTTATTCTGACTAACCTGGTCTACCATTTACATACCTTTACTTCTTTGACGATAAATTCCGAACAAAAGCAGTTAATATAATGTGTTAACCAAAAAAAAATACAATAATTATATTGAGGTAAAATGTAAATGTCATATTGTTTTGGCTTTATTTTGGTTTGATTATCTTAATTTACGGCTTTTCAATCATATTTATCCAATCTATTAAGGCGGAACCTATTGTAAAGGACCCTCTATTAAAAATTGAACAAGTAGTGGAGAGATTATCATCTCCCACAAGTATGGCTTTTGTTGATTCTCAAAATATACTAGTATTGGAAAAAAATAGTGGAGAAGTAAGATTGGTATCAAATGGTCAATTAAAATCAGAACCAATCCTAAAATTAGATATTGATTCCACTACCGCGACTTGTTGTAGAGGATTACTTGGAATTGCGGTTGATAAACACAATCCTGAGGATAGTAATGCCATATTTCTTTACTTTACTGCCGCAGGTGATAATAATATCCCAGTCCTAAACAAGTTGGTCAAGTATACTTGGGATGGAAGGAACCTTGTAAATCCTCAAATCATGTTAGTGCTTCCTGCGACGCCCGGACCAAATCATCCAGGGGGCAAAGTTACCCTAGACACACAAGGGAATTTATATACTGTAATTGGGGATCTAAATAACGAAGGCATACTTCAGAATGTCGAAAATAGTAGAGAACTTACAGACAGCTCTGTTATCTTAAAAATTAACGGACTTGATGGCTCGGCTCTTTCATCAAATCCTTTTCTTAGTATTAAAAATGAATATCCAAAGAGCCAAGTTGAAAAATACTATGGTTATGGGATCAGAAACAGTTTCGGATTAGCAATAGATCCAGTAACTGGAAACCTATGGGATACCGAAAATGGCGACAAGGACTATGACGAAATAAATATAATAAATCCTGGCTTTAATAGTGGTTGGAAACAATTAATGGGACCCATTTCTAAAAGCAGTATTACGCAGAAGGATCTGGTAACACTATCAGGATCGTATTATGGCGACCCAGTCTTTAGCTGGAAGCCATCGCTAGGTGTCACTGACATAGAATTTTTTAATTCCAACAATTTTGGACTCGGCTATAAAAACAATGTTTTTGTCGGTGATATTAATAATGGTAATTTATATTATTTCAAGGTCAACACCAATAGAACCGGTTTTGAATTTGAGAGTGCAGATATTGAAGCTGATCTAGTAGCAAACGAAGATGAAAAGGATAAACTAGCATGGGGAATGGGATTTGATGGGATTACTGATTTAGAAACAGGGCCGGATGGTAACTTGTATGTATTATCATTCGATGAATCCAGCAATGGAGATGGCAAAATATATAGAATCACAAGTAACTAATAGAATTCGCTCATTGTAAGGTTAGGATCGCGTTCAGTATTGCTATTGCATCTAAATCTCCATCTTCGCTAATATCTTATAAATACAACAGAAATTAAGCTCCGGTTCTAATGTACCCTTAAATTATCAAATCATAAAGTTCTTTTGATATCTTTTTTCTTTCTTAATATTAGGATTATTTTTTCTTTTAAATCAATAAACATCAAATTACATTACTAACGACCCTACTTTTCTGCACAAATCCCCTTCTATTAATCTGAAATTTCAAGAAAAGAACCTGACTTGCAATATAAATAAAAATTTGATGTAAGAGTTATAAATTTACAAATTTGGTGAAGGGATTTAATTTTAAGTTTGAGTTATTTCAACAGATTGACTAGTCTATTATTACGGTTTTCTTTGGAAAGTTAACCAAGTATTTTCAAAAGGTGTAACTTGATATGATATAATTTAAAACTATAGGATATCATGGCTATAAACACCAAATTATACATAATTTTTATTCTATAATTAGATTATAGATTTTTATTATATAATCATATGCTAAAAACCCCAAATAAATGATCATGCTACATAGTTCTAATCAAAATGACAGTAAATTTCTCAAAGTATCAAATATTTCGAATGGTCGTCATTGCAGGTCTGCTTCCTGTAACCACAATGCAAGGAGCAGCATTAATAGGTAATGCCTTTGCAGACAATCTTTGTTTGGGACCGTTAGCATGCAGTGCTGTAGGTGGAAGTGGTGGTCATGGTGGAAACACGGGTGATGCCATAAGTGGAGATATAGGTCCTGGTGGATCTTGTTTTGCAAAAAATCATGTAACAATAGGAGATGAGTGCGGCGGAAGTACTGGTAGCAGCGAGCCTAGGAGTGGTAGTGGCGATCACAGTATGAATGGCGGCAGAGGTGGAGAAGCACATAATACAGTTCGTAGTTAGACTCTCCAAGTAACTGCTTGTCAACAAGGGTAGTTGAAACACCTTGTGCTAGTAACAAAATAATTTTTTTAATTCTTCTTTTATTTTTTGATGTTGTCCGAACTTTATGAAATATGGATAATTCAACATCAACGGTTTGGAAAATGTGCATCTCAATCGAAATGAATAGCCAACAGCTATGATGGTCAAAGTCTAACGCACTTACTTACATTCACCATAGCCCCACATTTCAAAATGAGATGAAAAACAATTGTAAACTGAGGTTAATTATTATTGTTTTCAAGTTGAAGGTCCATGATCTAGATTTCTTCTCCATTAATCGGGTCGACCTGAAAAAGACATTTGTACTTTAAGAGTATCATTAATTCACAATCCCTTATAGATTGAATGTTCTGTATTCGTTTAAGACTGATAGCCAAAATCTAGTGCTTCAATATTTTTTGTCATCTTAATTCTCTTTTTCATAGTTGACTTGGTCATTAATTATTAATTAAAGTAGCTCAAACGATTATTAAACTCAGTCTATAGTCCCATCATTGGAAATTAAGGATAACCTATTAAAATATTGTTGAAGTGTATCAATACCCAATAACATTGTGAACAATGATTCAAAGAATTTATCTTTGGTTAAGCCATCGAAATAAATAAGTTTCTCCATGATAAATTTTTCTATTTTGTCTTTAGATGAATTGCTGTGACGGGCCAATAAACCCAATTGATATAATGCCATCAAGAGGTCTGGAATAAAGCGATTTTTTTCTTTTGATGGCAGAAGAGATAA
>DATEIH010000005.1:0-4976 GCA_035279165.1 Candidatus Nitrosocosmicus sp.
ATAAAATATTAATGGGTAAAAACAAAGCAAAAACATGTACAGCCATATTGCGGAAACATGGAAGACAATGTTGAAAACTAGATCTCCAGAAATAAAGAATAAAGCGTATGTATGGAGAAGAGAACCTACAATACACAAGATTGAACACCCAAGTCGCATAGATAGGGCTAGAGCACTAGGTTACAAGGCTAAACAAGGCATAATAGTAGTAAGAATTCGAGTTGGAAGAGGAGGAATGAGAAAGCAACGTCCTTTATCAGGTAGAAGACCAAAACATATTGGTGTAGTTCATATCAAACAAAGTATTAGCATGAAAAGAGTAGCTGAAAGACGTGTCAATGAAAAATACCTCAATTTAAGAGTAATGGGATCATATTTACTTTATCAAGACGGAATGTATTCTTGGTTTGAAGTAATCCTGGTAGATACAAATCACCCAGCCATTATAAAAGATAAAGAAATGAGAAGTAGAATAAATTTTAGCTAATTAGATCGGTTTCAGATTTTTTTTCTTTTATCCATCTATTTCAATTATTTTATTTATGATGTCATTGGCTTCGTCTAACGAAACGTCCTTGTCTACAGTCACATAATATAGAACACCATCATCAGATTTGGACGGAACTAATATCAAGGTAACAAGTTCATTTTTTGTAATAGAGAATATGGTTGCTCCAATTGATGATTCATAGAAATTTCGAAGCTGTTGTCTCATAGATTCGATAAAATGTTCATCTCTGGCCTGTTCGGGAGATAACAAGGGTTTCACATTCTTTCGCAGCTTTCCTGACAAGGTCCTTCCAAATCTATTTATTATTCCAACATAGCGAATCTTTTCAGATATATTCAAAAATGCGATACACTTGTCATAATAAACAGATTTACTTGAATGATTATTATATTTACTTTCCATCGTTAATACAGTTGTATTTGTATTGCTTTAAAAAGCGTTATTATTTCTTGTTTTTTTTTGGTCAATAATGAGAAAAAATTAAACTTTTTTAACTTTGAGTATTTTTAAAGATTTGCTAGATTGGCTTAGAGGTTAATCAACTATACATGGAATATATAACATAATCTTGCCACAGCAACTATATACATACACGTCTAAAGCAAAGGTTAGGCTTTTTTCTCTATGCCTACTCTATTTTCGCTAATAGAATTTGTCTCATGACATTCACATTCACATATTGCCATTTTCATGTCAAAAGAGCAGTCTTCGTCGGGCCCGCAAGTCTCATCCATGGGCCAATTACCAGGACATTCCTTATGCTTGTCTCTTTTGCAAAAAAAGGTTAAGAACATGTTGTATGTAAACCTACAAATCTATATTAAATAATTGAGGTGCATAGATAGATCCTTCCCTAACCCTCTTTACTTTTGCCACAGATAAATAATGTGGCCAGAGGGTTATCATAATTGCTCCTTCAGGAACATTTTCTGGTGATTCAATTACTATTAAATCGTTTAGATTAACTCCATGTTCATTTAATTTTTCTTTACTTCTATCTATCAATTCTGCAGGCATCCCACTGCTGTAT
The DNA here is from genome assembly GCA_035279165.1 of Candidatus Nitrosocosmicus sp. Taxonomy (GTDB): domain Archaea; phylum Thermoproteota; class Nitrososphaeria; order Nitrososphaerales; family Nitrososphaeraceae; genus Nitrosocosmicus. The sequence goes on from DATEIH010000005.1 coordinate 1,542, forward strand.
AAATAGACTTTATCTGTGTACTCTATTCTATTAGACACTAAATACCTAAAAATTTTGCAATAAAAAAACGTTCCCGTGACATAACTTTAGGTATGTGTTAACAACTTGTACTGTCGTCAATTATAGCTCATCAATTTTATACTTTGTAGTACAACCTATGCATTCATAGATCTCGCTGCCCACTTGGCCAGAAACATTGAATCTCACTATGGTCTTACATTTCGGACATCGTCCTTCAGTAGACTTTGTTTTTCGTACTGGTCTTGCAGTTTTTCTCTTTCTACTACCCATTTATAAATAATAATAAAGTCAACCTTTTAATAAATTAAATTGATCCTTTGTAAAAGGATACAAGGTCTTTGTTTTAATATCTCCAAACCAATTTTTTAGATTTGGGAACTTTGAAATATACGGATAGAAAGTCGACTTAGACTTACATATGAAGTGATGATAAGATAATATTGATTGTTTTTATTGAAAAAAGCCATAATAAGATATAATGCGTTTAATCCTACAGAATATAAGAAAAAATTGAAACTAAAATTCAAATAGAAAAAAAGAAAAGAAAAGAAAAGGTTGTAGGAAGAAGTTAGTCTTGAGCTAATGCAATATTTCCGCTGTTGATTTGTTCTTGGAAGCTCAAATTGTTACAAGATACGATTGCATCTTCACCAGAGACACATTGTGCATGTTGTTTGTTGTCTTGATCTTGATCGATGTCTTGGTCTGAATCATTTCCTTTACCTTTTTTGTTATCTCCACCGTTTTGTTGTCCTGCTGCGTTATTTCCGTCGTTATCCTGGTCTTGGACGCTCAAATTGTTACAAGATGCAGCAATACTACCGCCTGCAACACACTGAGTATTTTGTTTGCTCTTTTGATCTTGATCTATGCCTTGGTCTGAATCATTTCCTTTACCTTTTCCATTTTGTTGACCTGCTGCATTATTTCCGTCGTTATCCTGGTCTTGGACGCTCAAATTGTTACAAGATGCTATCACATCTTCACCAGAGACACATTGCGCATTTTGTCGTGAAGACTGACCTTGATCGATGTCTTGGTCTGAATCATTTCCTTTATTTTTCTTGTCTTTAGCCATAACGTCATTCACAGCTAAAGTGGGACCCAAAAATAGAGCAAAAGTCACCACTGCAACCACAGCTAAAATGAGTGGTTTTTTATTGTTTAATGTAAACATCATAAGTTAAGGTAATGTGTATAATATGTATAGTTCTTAAAATAAATATACTATTATCTTATCTCAAATTTTTACTAAATAAAAAACTATTATATTTATTGTCAAAGCTTACCCCAAAACTGTTGGCTGATATATAAATGAAGCATCTAGATGCTGCTACTGCTGCTACTGCTGCTGACGTATTTTCAAATACACCACTTCTTCCGCGCTTAGTTTCCACTTTCTTTTGATCACTCGGTTTGTTGGTCAAGCAAGTAGACAAGATGGTTAGTATACTAACAAGCTGACAAATAGACAAGACATATACCAATGCATTAAATTTGAGCAGGCTATTCAGGATTTAATAGATCTACATATCTGTGTGTGTAAAGATGTATCATATTTATCTCGGATAATCAATACCCTTCATCATAAATGGGAGATACTGGTACAAGTATTATAGATTCAAAAAATACTAAAACATATGTGGAAGTTACTATAGTAGGTAAAGATAAAGAAGGGATAGTTGCAGATACAACTAACTATATATTTAGAAACGGTGGAAACATTGAAAAGATAAACCAGAATGTAGTAAAAGGACTCTTTGGAATGCATCTTGAGGCATCATTTCCGCCAATTGATAAATTAAAAATGCAAAAGGAATTAGATGATTTAGGTAGAAAACTGGCCATGGAAGTGAAAGTACACTTCCATGAGGAGAACAAAGTCAAGAACGTAGCAATCCTAGTAAGCAGAGAAGACCATTGCTTGTTAAAAATACTAAACTCTCGTGCCTCTGGAGAAATAAATTGCAATATCTCATTGATAATTGGCTCCGATGAGAAGCTGAAATCAATTGCAGATTCCTTTACGATACCATTTCATTTTGTGAACCATGTAGAACAAAGTGTTGCTGAAAGTGAAATCTTACAACTGGTTGAAAATTTCGACATTGATCTTATTGTCTTGGCAAGGTATATGAGAATATTAACACCAAATTTTGTATGGCGTTATCCAAACAGAATCATAAACATTCATCCGTCTTTATTGCCTGCCTTCCCCGGAGCTTTTGCCTATGTACAAGCTTATGAAAGAGGTGCCAAAATAATTGGATGTACCGCACACTTTGTAACGGAAGATCTGGATCAAGGTCCTATAATTATTCAAGAATCATTCAAGGTTTTGCCAGAAGATACATTGGAATCTATCAAGATAAAAGGTCAAATTGCTGAAGCTCTTGCACTGCTTGAAGCGGTAAAACTGTTTTTAGAAGATAAATTAGAGGTCTATTGGGGCAAAGTCAGCTACAAATAATCAAGTATGTTTTATAGGTCAGTGCGATGATTCTAATTAAATTAACAATGGAAATCAAGAATATCAGTCAAAACAAATTTTCTAGCTTGATAAAAGGTTCCAATTTTGAGTCGGCCATTTTGCCTCTTGGTTCCATAGAACAGCACGGAGATCATTTACCATTTTCGACAGATACCCTCATAGTAGAATATATTTCAAATATTGTATCTACTAAATTTGAAGCATTCTTACTCCCTTCTATATTTTATGGCGTATCTTACGAGCATGAACCGCTATTTAATGTATCAATAGACTATAGCATATTAGTTGATTTTATTTCTTGTATTTGTCAGTCCCTATCGGCACATGGTATAAAACGTATGTATATAATCAATGGGCATCACGGAAATATTGGCCTTTTGCAATATGTCGGACAGAATCTATTATCAAAATATGGTATTAATTCAGACTTTTTCTACTTTATTAACTACTGGCAAATGCTTGAAACTGGATTTGATCATGCAGGAAAAGTAGAAACCTCGATCATGATGGCTATATATCCAGATCTTGTTAATATGGACCTTGCAAAGGCAGGATTGGATACAAATGGGCAAGAATTAGGATCTTTGTATAAACTGGGTACGAACATGTCAATTAACAATCCCGCAGGATTTATGAAATTTACTAAAAATGGTATATGGGGAAATCCCTTTAACGCCAATGCCACAGAAGGAAGGAAAATGATTTCACATGTAATTGAAAAAATTTTGGCTTTGATTACAGACTCTAACTATAGGTAATTCTTTATTCTCGCACAAAAATGTAAAAACTAAATTTAATATAGGACATCCATTTGATAGAAAATAGGTTAGATAAAGTTGTCAGTAGATATGGCAGTTAAAGTCCTCGATGAAAGCCTCGGTAGGGATGTTTTGATAAAATTGAAGGGTGGCAAGGTTATTAGA
>DATEIH010000006.1:0-10987 GCA_035279165.1 Candidatus Nitrosocosmicus sp.
CTCAAGTTTTGACCGTTTACTTTTAAGATCAAATATGTTACTCTGTATACAGTGTCAAAAAAATAAATAAAGTGGTATATAAGGAAAAGTTTTTGAATACTAGAAGAACTATAGTCGCTCAAATTATCTTTTCCTTTAATCTCTTAGGATGAAACTCCTTGACTAGTATGCTTGAATATTTATTGATCTAATTTAGGTACTTTCACCTTGATACAAAATAGTGTTTTTCTATTTAGAAATGATCATTAGTGCGATGTTGCAAATCAAATCAAATTAGTCATCGGTGATTATTAAGATAGAATCATCTGTAATTAATTATTTTTACGCGATGTCTCTTATACAAGAATTATATGTATTTACAATAAGAATAGGACTTTACGGTAAACCTTTGCAATTGACCCTAACCGGTTATAGGATTACTATCTAAGATTATAGATAATTTTCATCATAACTGTACAGTCATCTAAATATGTTGTAGGATGAAATGAAATAAAATAAATAAAGATGTCACTTAATATGGTTTAGCTCATTTATTTTATCACCAACTAGATTAAACCCTCTCTGCCAGAAATCTTCTTTAGAGATGTCAATCCCTTCATTTAATAATAAATCTTCTGGTTTTTTGGAGCCTCCGGCTGATAGGATCCTAATGTATTTGGGTATGAATTCTTTGCCCTCATTCTTAAATTGCTGATATAACGACATTACTAGCAGATTTCCAAATGAATAAGCATAGCAATAGAAGGGTGAATGATAAAAATGAGGTATGTATAACCATTCGTATTTAAAATCATCAGACAACTTTAATGAATTTCCAAATTGTTCTCTTAAATTATCCATGTAGATTTCTGATAATTCATCTATATTTGTAGCACTATTTTTCCCAATCGCTTCATGAACTGAAATCTCAAAAAGTGTAAAATAAGCTTGTCTCATAATAGTTGCATAAAAGTCATCTATTTGTTCTGCCAACAAGATTTTTTTATCGTTTTTCTTCACTTTATCCAAAAGACGATCGTTAAGTATCATCTCTCCAAATACCGAAGCAGTTTCGGCTAAAGGTAATGAAGGGTGCTGAACGCTAATCGGTTTATCAGCTGCAAGAACACTGTGAATTGCATGCCCAAATTCATGAGCCATAGTAGAAATGTCTCTTAATGTACCGTCAAAATTCAAGAGTACAAAAGGGGCGACTTTGGGACTTATTGTTGAACAAAAAGCTCCACCTTGTTTATTGTTTTGAAGCTTTGAGTGGATATGTTTTTTAGTAACTAAATCTTGTACTATTGCCTTAAACTCTGGATGAAAATCACCAAAAGCATCCAAAACCATTCTAAGGGCCTCTCCAAAAGCTATTTTCTTCTGCTCCTGTGATTTCAGGGGGGCATAAAGATGATATCTTTCTAATTTCTTAACCCTTAATATCTTAGCCTTCTCCTTGAAATACTGGTGAAATACTTTAGAATTAGATCTACATACATTAAGAAGCGCCATGATTGTCTCATCGCTAATATTATTGGCTAGGTTTCTTACAGAAATTGGAGAGGGAAACCCTCGAAGTAAGACGTATTCATTGTTCCAGTTTAGAATCCGGTTGATGTAAATCTCACCTAAGACTCCGCTGTTTTTTTTGTAGGTTGACAACAATGATTTGTAGGCGGCAACTCTTTCAGAAGGTCTAGAGCTTCTCACCAAAGAAACCAGCTTTTCCTTGTTAGTAATAGTTTTTCTTATCTTTCTCGTTCCTCTTTCTTCTATATAGTCAAACTCAAATCCATTTGTCATCCTATCATAAATCTTGATTAACGCACTTATCCCAGTAACATCGAGTATGTTTATTATCTTCTCTTCTGATTCATTCAGAGTAAATTTTGACATGGAACGCTCATGATGTAAATAATCTTTGTAAACATCTGGAGATTCCTTTATCAGACGATCGGCATTTTGTTCATCTAACAGTTTCTTGAACCATAAATCAAAAAAAAGAAGTTTGTTTGATACTTCTGAAGAAAAAATATTTACCTTTGTAACTAATGCACCTATATCGTTTGAAGATGTATCTTCGGCATACTTCAAATGAGCATAACCAGTAACATAACTTAAAGATTCTGCAATATCTTCAGAATTTTTGATTAAACTCATAAAGTCAGTTGTAGAAATATCTTTTCCTAAGACTGATTTTTTTTCCTCAAAGTTTGCTACTTTAGCATTGATATGACTCAGTGATCTATTAAATTCATCCTTGATAGGATCCTTCAAGAGTTCTGACAAATCCCATGTCCCTGTTTTCACCTTTAAACCCTTTAACATGCCTTTACCTTGTAATCGTCGGCTTTATTTGTCTTTAAGAATGTAGATAAAGAATCACGGGAATCTGATCATTTCTGAAATATAAGTAATATTTATTGACATCTTAGTTTCTAAAAATTTTTTTTTGCAGTAATTCATAGGCACGTATTGCTTGGTCCCTTTCTAATATCAAAACGATTTCATTGCTCCCAAAAAAAACGTTATTTAGAGTAATTTTATAATTATTCAAAATATCAAATATACTAAATAACAGTTGTCTTATTCCTACTATGTTATCGGAAAATAGTGATATTGTAATTCTTGATAATCCTTCAGTTATCTTGCCATTACATTTTTCTGTTAAGGATGTAATTATTTTTCTTGAATTAAACATATCTTCAGTTACTATCCTTATTTTTTCGGTAGTTCGTATTAAATTGTAATCCATCAGGGTTTCTTGCGCAAATTCATCTAACAAGTCATTTATATTCTTAAACGAATTTTGATTACCTAGGTCAATATCGATGATACTTCCGGTCAGTTTCATCCTTGCATCTTGTGAGGATATATGTGATTTGTTCACATGAGATTCGTATGAATTTTTGTTATTTCCATTTGTCACATCCTCTACCCTTTGGTTTTCTAAATTTACTGATTTACTAATCAGATCTGCAAATCTCTTAATAGCCACTACAATTGTTCCTATGTTAACTCGAGTTCCAGTAACTGCTTCTACGTCAGCTTGTATCTTGTTGGCTATTGCAGTATAATTAGCAATTCCGGATTTTACTGATTTTAAGTATAAGTCATTTGATAAGATGATCTCTTTTACAGCTTGGGGGACCGAGATGTCTCGGACGTACATTCTATGTAATATATATTTCTCTAATAAAATAAACTTTACTATATATTCAAATAATTTATATAATGTATAAATTATTTCATAATGTAATGTGTTTGTAATGTGGTTATTTTGATTGTTTATCAGGTTGAAAATTCTGTCTTTCTGTTAGTGGGGTAAATTAGTACGAATAATACTCGTGAAGTGTCTCTGAAAATAGCAGAAACCGACATTAAATTTGTAGGCAAAGGCTTAGCCCTAGTGGATCCCGAAATAGTTAGTGAACTACAACTAAATGTCGGGGATGTTTTAAAATTAAGGGGAAAGAAAGGTCCTACATATGTCAAACTATCTGAAGGGTTATCTTCTGATTATGGCAGAAAGATAATTCGAATTGACGGCTATACCCGAGGTATTCTGGAATGTGGAATTGATGATCATATTATGGTTAGTCCTATCGGAATTGTGAATGTCGCTAAGGAAGTTGAGTTGATCCCATCGGAAGAACTAGAATATTCGGGATTTAAGAATTCCCTAGCGGCTTTGTTAGATGGACGGGTGATATCGAGATCGGATATTGTCCCAATTAATCTAGTAGGGAAGAGAATCGTTTTTTTGGTAAATTTCTTGAATCCTAATTTCGATCCTTTACTAGTAAAGGCTACTACAAAATTCTCGATCGGTTCTTATAAGAAAAGTAGGTCCTACACCCTTGAAAAAATTAATTATGAGGATATTGGTGGAATTAAGGATTCGATTCTTAAAATAAGAGAAATGATTGAATTGCCAATCAGACATCCAGAATTATTCGAAAAATTAGGAATTGATGCGCCAAAGGGTGTCCTGCTATATGGTCCTCCAGGCACTGGGAAAACTTTGCTTGCAAAAGCAGTTGCAAATGAAACTAACGCTTCCTTCTTTACTATAAGTGGCCCTGAGATAATGAGCAAGTTTTATGGAGAAAGTGAGAAAAGATTACGGGATACCTTTGAACAAGCACAAGAGAGATCTCCATCAATACTTTTTATTGATGAACTTGATTCTATCGCTCCAAAACGCGAAGGTGTATCAGGCGAGGTTGAAAGGCGTATAGTGTCTCAGCTTTTGACGTTAATGGATGGGATAAATTCTAGAGGTAAGATTATTGTAATAGGTGCATCAAATAGACCAAATGCTATAGACTCAGCCCTTAGAAGACCCGGTAGGTTTGATAGGGAAATCGAAATAGGTATCCCTGATGATGTGGGAAGATTGGATATACTGAATATTCATACAAAAGGGATGCCACTTGGCCCGGATGTCGACCTAGAACGGCTATCAAGACTAACACATGGATTTGTCGGTGCAGATTTGGAGGTTTTAACAAAAGAAGCTGCAATGCGCTCGCTAAGACGATTGATTCCTCAAGTTAACATTGATCAAACGCCTATCCCACAAGATTTACTTGATAAAATAACGATCATTGAATCAGATTTTAATAATGCTTTGAAAGATGTTACTCCCTCAGCAAGCAGGGAATTCTCTATCCAAAGGCCAACCGTCAAGTGGAGTGAAGTCGGTGGATTAGATTCGATTAAACAGGAGTTAGTAGATTTGATGGACTGGTTATTAAATCACTCTGAAATATATGAAATAGCCGATATACGACCACCAAAGGGTATACTATTGTACGGTCCACCAGGCACTGGAAAGACTCTTCTTGCAAAAGCCGTAGCTTCAAATTCTAATGCAAACTTTATCAGTATAAAAGGTTCTGAATTGTTATCTAAATGGGCTGGAGAATCTGAGAAAGCTATCCAGGAAGTTTTCAGAAAGGCTAGACAGTTAGCGCCTTGTATTATTTTCTTTGATGAGTTTGACGCAATAGCATTTCAAAGGAAAACTGATCGGGAGGAAATAAATTCGACTGATAAAATAATGAGTCAGATTCTAACCGAGATGGATGGGATTGAAAATCTAGATAATGTAATAGTTATTGGAGCCACCAATAGGATTGATTTGATCGATAAGGCACTTTTGAGACCTGGCCGTTTTGATAGAGTTATTGAGATTCCTATTCCAACAGTCGAATCCCGAAGACAAATTGTTAAGATCCATCTTAAAAAAAAACCCCTTGATGAAAAAACTATAACGATTGATAGAATATTGAAATTGACTGATGGCTTCACAGGGGCTCAAATTGAAGGCATGATTAATTATGCGTCAATTTTGGCTCTAAGGGACTTTCTAAGAAAATATAGAAAGTCTGAGGCTAACAATCCTAAAAAAAGGAAACTAAAAAAACCGGATTTAAAGAATTTTAGGATAACTTTTGAATATTTTAAATTAGCAAAAGAAAATATTGTGACAAGTACCAAGGGCCACAACTTTGTACACTAAACTATTATTCTACGTAATGTGCTAAACACCTTCAAAATGAGCCATGAGTTTGTAAAATGCAAGATTCTAATTCAAATAGCCATAGTATTGATTGTATGGACGCAAGAATTGACTGAGCAATTACTTGAACCAGCGGTTTATGTCCTTTGACCCAATCAAATAAATGTTATCTTTCGATCTTTTTGGCAATCCTTTCTAGAGCATCATTTGTTCCCTTTAGAATATGTTTTTTGATATAGAATGTGAATAAACTCATTAATCCTTTCACGTGAACATCCCATTCCACTTTAATTTCACATTCCTTTGCATTTATTCTTGTCAGATTTATTATCTTTGTTCCCACAATTGGTCCTTCCCTGATTACTGTTACTATTTGCTTTTGGGGCGTTAACGTTACTAATTCTATACATCTTGAGTGTCTAAAGGAGATAGTAGTTTCCCTTTCAATCGTATTTCCTTCTCTGTGTATGTTTTTCACAGCTTTTATACCATGCCAGAAATTGGGATCTTTATCAATATTAGAGATGATACTCCATATCAATTCATCTGACGAATTAATTTTTCTAGATGTTGATATTAGGGTCATTATTATCCCATCATATCTTCGCTATTTTAATATTTATTGAAATTGGCATATTTGACTACTATTTTGGCATTATTAATTAATGAGTTTTAACTTAGACCCAAAAAATTAATTCATTTGGAAAAATGTAATTTTGCTGGTGAATATGTAATAATTGATTTTCTTAGCCGAATAACCACTTTTGATAAAATTGTCATCAACTTTTAAGTCCATTACATGCTAGCGGGATACTCTTTAGACACAGAACTTTAACTTAATTGCAGATATAATTTAATCGCAGATCAAAACAATACAGATTACCTACAATAAAAATGTTCTTCCGCTATAGGTTTAGTTTACTATTTAATTGCTATGATTTAAAATGCTTTCCGATTAGAAACAATTTGAGTATCCCTTTTGTGAGAGCGTTTTAAAGCTCATTTTTGTTACTGATATCAATATGATGTGATTTAGCCTATTCCGGGCCCTGATTTTTTTGATGTTTCTCTTCCGGTATCATTACTTTTGCTCCTATTTAGCATTTGATTCTCATACTCTAGATCAAATTTATCAGTATTAATTGCAATATTCTCTAGATTGGAAAAAACTTTTAGAACTGATTTTGCCGCTAAGGGCTGTTTTTCATTAGTCTCTGTTATCTCCCCAAAAAGGCCTATTGCTTTAAACTTCATTTCACTCGCAACTCCGAGAACCACTCCATTAAACCAGGTAATAACTTCAATTTCTTTATCAAAGATATTAATTCCTACGTTTTTTAGCTTGATAATTGTCTCCCTGTCTGTTGAGACTGCGTATACCCTTGGAGCTTGAGCTAATTGAGGCTGGTGATATCCTCCAGAAGTATAAATGATTTTAGGAACTCCTATATTTTTTATTATGTTAAAAGTGCTTAAACATAAGTTAAAAAGGTTGTTAGGGTCTTGTGGCTGTTCTTTACCCGTCATGACTATGACCTTATTTTCATAATTAACATAAAAGTCGTAAGTATCTATTACAGGCTTGACCAATCCTGTTTCATTTTTTACCCAAGGTTTTTCAAATATTCTAATCTCTGCAAATTTTTCCGCTTGAAGCTCCTTAATTAAATGTTCTGATACAAGCCCGCCAACTTTACCCATATCTGGAAGAGAGGCGAAAACAACAAAATTGTCCAACCTTATTTCTTTGAGCATCTTAACCGAAATATTCATCATTTTTGACGATTATACACCTTTCTTATTTATTAAAATTATTCACAACCTATCTATTTTCAGGTAATATTAACATGGTTTCTAAAGATTGTAATAAGCAATTAATTTAAAAATTTATGAAATTATATCTGCTCTTTGTAATGTAAAGATCCATATTCTATTGGTCAATTTGGAAATTGAAAGGCCATTTACATGAAATGTGCTTCCTATTGGCCTACTCTTAAGAAAACAAGTACATTTAAAGCTTTTTCAAATTTCTAATCATTTCAATAGTTTTCAAACCAGTTTGAATACTTTCCAAATACTTTATGTATCTTTTTGGACTGGTTGTAGGATTTTGCTCCCTGTCAAGTTTCACCAAAGATTGAAGAATCTGATTTTCTACTTGACTTAACATTTCTTGGAAATCATCAAAAGTATTCAGAGTTTTTTCGTCAGCTTTTTCGTACCCTATATTATTGATAACTTTTTTTGTTTCGATATTATTAACCGGTGTATCTCGTTGTTCGATATTATGTTGTTCTACGTGTTGACAATTCATGCAAATTACATCTTCTTTATATTTTATCTGAAGATTTCCACATTTTTTACAGGGTTCTGAAAGGAGAGTACCTCCTCTCAACAAGTAGTAAGCTCCTTGTTTAATTAAATCGTTGTTCATTTTAGTCAAGTTATAGTTCTATCATCAACTTTTCTATCATCAACTTGAATTTTTTCCTGATTATTGAGTTTCTTTAATTCATTTACTAAAAAGTCTTTATATTTATTCTTCTCCTCTTCTGTCATTCTGTCCAAATTTGAACTTAAGGTGGATCCTATTGTAGAAATTCTATCAATTAAATCCATGGTCATGAATTTTCCCATATTACCAATTCGGAACATTACTTCCAGTTGTTTTTGCATTATATTATGTGCTGATTTGATATCTGAGGCTATGGAAATGCCTTTTTTTGTTATTCCATATCTGCCATTTTCGTGCTCTTCAATCAGTCCTTCTTCAAGGAGTCTTCCTAGCAATGGATAGATAAGCCCAGGAGATGGCTTCCATTTTCCGCCGGTCTGAACTATTGCTTTGTCGATGATCTCTTTACCCGTCATTGGTTGTTCAGCTAACAGCTCTAAGATATAGTGGCGCGAGAACCCTCTAGGAATTGCACTTCCGACCCTGGACAACCAGTCAGATATCATTTTATAACAAATATATCACTAGCGACTTATTAAAATTTTCCTTTTAAATAATTTAGACAAATCTGTTAATTACTTAAAACACAAAAATCTATTTTTTTTCTTTAATAATACATCATCTAGTGGTTTTCAATGGCTAGTTCTACCTCTGCTTGATAGTTTTCCCATTCTATTTTATCTTGGTTTTCAATATCCTTTCTCTTGTGGACGACCTTTTGCTTCATTTTATTTATATAACATATAAAGAAGGATATAAGACTTATATTTGCTATTTCCGTTACATTCTATCCTATTATTACATGTATAGTATACTTTTTACATAAATATTACAATCCAGGAACCCGTATAAGACTCGTTCTTGTAATTATTATCAGATAAATTAGATGCTTGGTTTACCTGGCTAGCATAGTTTTTATTTAGGAAAATGAAATGCTCATTTATAAGCAAGTTGTCAGTCGAAGAGTTTAAACATATTCTAAGAATTGCCGGTAAAGATATCGAAGGCAGCAAAAAGTCAGTAGTTGCATTAAGTGAAGTTAAAGGTGTTGGTTATAATTTGTCACAAGTAATATTACAATCTTTAAACATTAATCCATATCTGAGAGTAGGATTTTTAACTGATAAAGAACTTTCTGACATTGAGAATTCTATTAGAAATATAGGAACAATTGGGGTGCCTAATTGGTATCTTAATAGAAGAAAAGATATGGATTCGGGAGCCGATATTCACCTAATTACTTCAGATCTAGATTTTACCAAATCAAATGATATTGAGAGAGAGAAGTCTGTGATGAGTTGGAGAGGGTACAGACATATGTTTGGTTTGAGAGTTAGAGGTCAATGCACGAGAACTACAGGCAGAAAGGCCACTGCCGTCGGGGTCAAAAAGGCTTCAGGAAAGGCACCAGCAGGGGCAGCAGGGTCTAAATAAAGGTGATTTGAGTGGGAGATCCGAGAAAATCAAAAAAGAATTATAATCGACCTCGTAGCATTTGGACGAGTGATCAAATAAGTTCGGAGTTGTATATTGTAGGTTCTTATGGTTTAAGAAATAAACGAGAGTTATGGAAAGCTCAAACAGAAATTGCTAGGATAAGAAACCAAGCTCGAGCCCTTTTATCCTTATCAATTGATGTCAGACACGAAAAAGAAACTCAGTTATTAAATTATCTATCTAGGCTAGGCCTTGTTTCTAGCGGTTCATCTCTGGATGACGTTTTGAACTTAAAAATAGAAGATATTTTGGAGAGACGATTACAAACAATCATAATGAAAAAATCTAACCTGAAATCACCATATCAAGCTCGCCAGCTAGTTGTGCATGGACATGTCAGCCTAGGAAATAGAAAAATAAATCTACCGGGCTATTTGGTAAGGAAAGAGGAAGAATCTCAGATACTTGTGCATTTAACTCCTTCGGTGGACTCATCCGGGCCTATAAAGATCGATTAAGATTTTTTGCGACTTAGGATCTTACAACTTTTTCTATATCCACGTAGTCTATTTTGCCATCACTATCCATGTCATAACCTTGAACCAGGGCCTCCCATTTCTGTTCGTCGCCTGAATAATCTAAAAATGTTTTTTTACTAAAGTTAGTAAATGCAATTACTCCTGATTTGGTTCCAATCGATCTCACACCAGCGATCAAAATTATTGATTTTTTTTCATTGAATGGATTTCTAAATTTTGCAATAATTCCCAAATTGTCTAGATGGTAAATTCTCCCGGGTTTGTCCACAAGCCCTGACCAAAAGTTTTCTTCATTAAACTTAATTGGTAGATACCTATTAAATTCAGAAGAAACTATATTCGTTCCAGGGCCACCAATTATGATCAAGTTATTATCTTCTAGCTCCTTTTCAGCTTTCGCATCTTCATCTAACTTTACAACGAAGCCTTGAGGCAAATTGCATATATTTCCTAAAAAAAAAGCCAATTGAATTGCATAATGTCCGTCTCTAGCAGATGTTTTAAAGATCCCGTGAGGATTCGGAGATCCCACTATGACTAATCCATCAAATTTGTTATTTTCGTCGATGAACTCCTTCAAAAACTTTCTAGCAGCCAAGAATTCTGTGGCTTTTCTCCAATCATTTAAATTGTAGTCAATCGATAATTTTCCACCCCATTCCATTTCGATACCAAAGGCGGAGCTTGTGGCTGAGTATAGCTTCGCTGTACCACCTTTTACAAAATATGATCCTGATTCTTCAATTGCTCCAATTGAAAGCAATTTTCTAATGTAGTAATAAGCACTTTGTTCGTATATCTCTAATTCTTTAGCTATCTGAGCTGTATAGCTGGGTCTATCAGATATCAACCGTAGTATCTTCCAGGCAGTCGGATTTGATAAGACTTGGATTTCTTTTTGCTTTTCGAACACTAGGATTTTCTTCTCATAGACCCTTCCTTCCTTTTCGTAAATAATTTTTTTTTCAATTCCCATAATACAAGATTTTATAATTTTTTTTTTGCTGGTATATATTTTTTGTTATATTAAAAATTTATATAATAACA
>DATEIH010000007.1:0-8405 GCA_035279165.1 Candidatus Nitrosocosmicus sp.
AAGACTTTGTAAAACATGATTTTATTTCCGAGGAACTAGGTATCAATACCGCATACTTGACAACTGAGCAAGATTTTGTCACAGGAATTGCAAGCAATAAAACAGGTAATTACACATATTATTGTTCATTTCATCCCGAAATGAAGGGAGAGATTATTATAAAATGATTAAAAATTATAAAGTAACCTCAAAACACTATTATATATAAAGAGCGGATTTCTACTTTATCCCATTATAAACTCTGGATAATGTGAATTTCTGCTTAAAATATTATTAAATAGCCTTTTATCTTCTTGTTTGCTAAGCGATTACTACATGTACAGCCCCTCAGAGGATACTTATTTCATGGAGGATATTCTCACAAATTATAGAGGTAAAAGCGCTCTTGAGGTGGGTATTGGATCTGGATACTTAACTAGATTATTATGTACAAACTTTGAGTTTGTTGTCGGAACCGATATTGATATTAATTCTATTTTGTATGCTAAAAATAATAATTTGACAAAATTTAGTAACAAACTGTTGGTTTGCTCTGATTTAAGTCTACCATTAAAATGTAAATTTGATTTAATTATTAGCAATCCACCTTATTTACCAACGGAATTTGACAATCCTGATGATGCTGCTGTTTATGGAGGAAAAAAGGGAATAGAATTTACTATTAGATTATTGAGATTAATTCAAAGGCAGCTTGGTGAAAGAGGGAAAATTCTGATAATGAGATCGACCTTGTCTGATCTTAAAAAAATGGATGATTTCATTGATAAATTGTTTTTAAATAACAAAATAATCGCAAAGAAAAAATTCTTTTTTGAATCTTTGGAAATATTGGAACTCTCTGGTATAAGAAATAATCCTATTATTTAATTCTTGAAAAATAAAGATATTTAAAAAAGAACTATCAGAATAAAAAGAAAAACGCAGATACAAAAGGGATCAGTCTACTTTCGTCATTGAATTTAGGATCACTTTTTTATTAAAGATGCAGACCTTTGAGCAATCGCTTCTGCCATTTTTGATAATGATGATGATCCACCCAGATCGTATGTCAAAAACTTTCCTTCGTCAATCGTTTGTTCCGTGGCTTTGAAAATTGCTTCTGAAATATGCTTCTCCCCCAAATATTCAACCATCCAAGCACCAGACAAAATGGTTGCTACTGGATTTACCTTGTCTTGTCTAGCGTGCTTTGGAGCACTGCCATGAGCAGGCTCAAACATTGCATATGTATCACCATAATTTCCAGAGTAAACATTGCCAATAGACCCTACATGTCCTGATGCACATTCAGAAATTATATCCATAAATAAATTTGTACTAAGTAGTAAACTATTGTTGAATCTTTCTGGATTCTTTACTAGTTGTTGAGTCATGTTATCAATATAATATTCTTCAACTTCGATGTCTGGGAATATTTTGTTTGCTTCGACTACTGCATTCCAAAAAATACCATCAGTTTCCTTTAGAATATTTCGCTTAGTTATTGCAAATATTTTTTTAAACCCTTTTTCTTTAGCTAGTTCAAAGCCCTTTTTGACTACCCTTCGGCAACCTTTTCCAGTGGTTTTTCTAATTGCTATGGCCGAATCATCACTTGTTTTAAACTCGATACCTGCATACAGTCCTTCTGTTGATTCTCTTACACAAATAAAATTTAGCTGTATTTTCGAAATCTTGTATGTTTTGATCGGGCGGATGTTTGCATAAAGTTGAAATTTTTGTCTAATGCTTACGGCTACACTTCTGGGTGCATCAGGATTTGGGACTGTAGTAGTAGGGCCTTTAAAACAAGCATCAGATGATTTCAGAGTATCCCAGACCTCATTTGAGATATAAGAATTACCCCCATTTTTTTCCCACCATTCAGACCCTGCGTTACATGGTATTAATTCAACATTAGTATTACATGATTTTAGAACTTTAATCATCGCGTCAACTAATTCAGGTCCAGTACCATCACCATTTATTATAGCAGCTTTTTTATTGCTCAAATCAACTCAAAAAATGTTTGATTATATTCATATTTATTTATTCAGTTACTTTGGGATAAAATCAATCCTCCCAAAAAAAGAATTGGAAAATGGTGGGAACTCGCTATTATTGACAATTTTAGTAAACTCTCCCTTATCTGAATAATATGAATACTGGATGTCATAATCTGCAAGTTCTAGAGTGCTATTTACATATTTGCCAGTAGAATTATCTACCAAATTAACTGTTTTATTATCATATGAATAGATTTTCATCAAATCCGGCAAGGACAAATGAACCGGTCTAATATATTGAACATGAAGTGTATCACCTATCGAATCAGTATGAATTGGTTTTAAACATTCCTTCCCTTCTACTATTTGCTTCCCTATGTTATCAGGAAATAAATACTGTTTATTATCTACAAACATTTGCACTCTTGGATAAACATTGTAACTATCCAATGAATGTGCTTTGAGGCAGACGCTCAATATTTCTGGAGGTGGAACAATCTGTGTAAATACAAGTCCAAATAATACAGCTGCCCCTATGATAATCGGAGGCAAAAGTAAATCCTTTTTGCCCATTTTTTGGAAAAAATTCTTTTTTGGGGTCCCCTCTTTTATCTTTCTCTTGGGCACAAATTCAGTAATCTTCTAACAATATAAATTCTTTAGATTTGCATACACGACACAATGACTTTTGTTGACAATAAATAAAAAAAATAAATGTAAAATGGTTTTTTAATAATAATAGTTGTTGGACGTACATATTGATGGTGCAAGTAGAGGAAACCCGGGATTATCCGCAATAGGCATCATGATAAAAAATGACGACAAAATAATAAAAGAACACTGTGAATTTATAGGTATCCGGACCAATAATCAAGCAGAATATGAAGCATTACGACGAGCCCTTGAAATTTGTACAGACCTAGATGGTGAAGTAAATATTTTATCAGATAGTGAATTATTGATAAATCAGAGAAACTTAAAGTATAGAATTCGAAGTCAGGAACTAAAAATAATTTCAAGAGAAATTTCAAATCTCGAGAAAAACTATGATAAGATTACTTACAAACATATTCCTAGAACCAAAAATAGTCGTGCAGATTACCTCGCAAATAAAGCTCTTGATAAATACGTTGGTGCAAACTCACATGTATAACTCCTGTTATTCAGAAGCTTGCAGCAGGTTATAGAACCTTTAGTTGTTATAATTTTAAACTATAAACATACCTAATGAACGGTACATTTCAGAATCGAAAAATCAAATAATCGGCAGATAACATACAGATACGTAGGCGGCTATGAGGAATCAGAGTTATCACGTATTAAATATGAAGAGAAGGCATTTGACTGAGCCGCCAAAACCTCATTTAAAGAGCATTTATTTTCTTCACTATTGTAAGGACATCTTCATCAATAATTTTGTGTTCTAACCCAACCTTTTGACCACCAAATTTTACGCTTTTGCCCCATACCTGAGCAAACTTAAAGTCTCTGACCATGTTCCTGTGAATCTTATTACAAATATTCTGGACAGTACTATTCCTAGGCATGATTAGGGGCTCTTCCAAATCGGCATCTTGTCCCTTGGGTTTCATATATATTCGAACAAAGTCTAATTTATTGTAGATTTCTCGTTTAAGTGATTCTATATTTGTATTTGTGTCTGCCGACACAGCTGTATATGGAATTTTAAGTTTAGAAGTTGCCATCTTTAGATATTCTGAATCAACCAAATCGATTTTATTTATAACTACTGACGAAGGGATATAAACGCGATTTCCGGATAAGGCATCTATTAATTGGTCAATTGTGAGACCTCTTTCTCGTATGGTGATACGACCGTTGTGAATACCGTTTATTCTCATCACATTTCTGATAAAGTTTTCATCGGCTTGTATGGGAACCTGAATATTTACCGAAATCCCTCCTGTAGCAGTTTTTTCCAGAATAATATCAGGAGGCTTTTCGTCAACCTTGACTCCTATTTCCGACAGTTCCTTTTTGATGACCTCAAGATGGTTGATCTGGAATACATCTAGGACAATTAAAACTAAATCTGCATTTCTGGCCACAGATAATACTCTCTTTCCTAAACCTTTGCCTGCAGCAGCACCTTCAATTATGCCAGGCAAATCCAATATCTGGATCCGTGCACCATTATAGTCTAACATACCTGGCACAGCAGTTAATGTAGTAAAAGAGTAGGCTGCTGTTTTAGATTTTGCGTTTGTTAACGCATTTAACAAAGTAGATTTCCCTACACTGGGAAATCCTATCAAGACGACAGTGCCATCTCCGGCCTTTCTAACATCAAAGCCTGCACTACCTCCTCCAGTAGCGACGGTCTTTCCATGGGTATTTTCTTCTTGTTCTTTCTTTAGCTTTGCTATTTTGGCCTTTAGAATGCCTATATGAAACTCTGTTGCTTTGTTTATCTGTGTTTTGTGTATCTCATCCTGGATGGCCTGGATTTTTTCTGGTATTCCCATTGGTTTTAATATTATTTATAAAAAAATAACAATAAAAATTTTGTTAATAGGGTCTCAATTGTGGTCTCATTATTATTTTAATACCATGAAGAATTTCAGGCCGTATACTATCAAAACAGATGTAATGAATCCTAGCATCCCTAACCATGGTAAGGCCGGGATCTTGGGGGTTTTTATTTTTATTTGATGATCTTCTACAATATTCGTAATGTAATCCTTGACAATAGAATGCCATAGTTGATATTCTATACGATGTTTTTTTAGTATAGTCTCAATTTCATATACCACAGGAACTCTCACTGATTTTATATGTTGCAAATAATTTCTAGAAATTTCGACCTCAGCATGGATTCCAATCAAGCCCTGATTAAAATCTAAGAGTCTTACGTGCATTTCCCATGGTTTTTTTAATTTTTTAGAGAATCCACTACCAATCTGAGTTGGTTTTTTATGTTCAAATTTTACCATCTTAAATCCTTCAGAAACTAGTGTATTGACGATTTCATCTTTTCTTATTTTAACCATCAAAAATAAGTGATCTAGCTCGACTTCTTCTCTTTTAATAAGATTCTGGATCCCCTGTAGAAGATTCATTCTTCTAGGATATAATGTCGAAAATTCAGCCATTAACAGTTTTCTCCAATTACAATTGATATAATATTGCTTGACTATTTATAATTTAAAAAAATAAAACTTTTCAAACATACGATGGAGCTATTTTCTTTGATAGTCCTCGTACATAAATATCAAATTTGCTATCCATGTTTAAGGTATCACTAGAGACAGGCTTGTCAGTCAACTTAATGTTTAATCCTCTTATTATTATGACAGGAGTCGATGCGTCAGATTCTCCCATTGTCATCGTCCCGATGGAAGCAAGACAATCTGCAAGATTTTGAGATGTATATTTTAGGACATTTCCAAAAAGATCAAAAGTCCCTTTTAAATCTATTACTGGTTCAAACCCGCAACAAGCTAGGGCAATACCTACTGTACCTTTTCTCATAGGCAAGATTCTACTATCTGACAATACAATGCCCACTCTCCTCCAGGAATTTATCAAAAATTTCTTTTTAAGGTTCTCTATAGAGTGGTACGGATATTTTGGATACAAAACAACACTACCAATAGGTACGTTTGACTTATCGATGCCCGCATTGGGAGACAAAACTTTATGACTAGAAGTGAGGACAAAGCCATATAATCCTCCAAAAATCTCATCAGACTCCCTGAGAATTAGTTCCATTATTTTTGGATCTATGTGATAAAGTTTAGATGCTTGAATAGCCTGAATACTTGGTTTTATACAAAGTAATTTCTTGATCCTACCTTCACTTATCGAAAGGTATTTGCTTGATATAACAAGTACATCGTTATCTTCAATGTTTATTTTTTCTGGATTATTGTTAATCTTATCATATATGTCAAATTCTGATGATTCTCTATCTAGATGGATGGGAATAACTTCCAAATTATGGTATTTCTCAAAACGACATATATAATTAATCTTCTCATGATGGACTTCCAACTCTTTTAAACTTAATTCAAAAAGTATTAATCTTTAGCATTCATACTTAATTATATTATTATGGGGATGACATTAACCGAAAAAATCCTAGCTCATTCCTCAAATTCTAAAACGGTTACTCCTGGAGATATCATCTTTTCCAACGTTGACAAAGCCATGATTCATGATGTTTCAGGCCCTGGAGTTATTAAGGTGTTTAAGGAATTAGAAAAAAAGGGCTATAAATTGGAAAAATTGTGGGACCCTGATAGAGTGTGGATTTCTGAAGATCACTTTGTTCCGGCCTCCGATAGGATTTCTGCTGACAATGTGATACAATTGACAAATTGGGCTCAAAAATATGGCATTAAGAAACACTTCAAGTATGGAATGGGACAATATGGTATTTGTCATACAATTTCTCATGAAGAAGGATTAGTATTACCTGGAGAAGTTTATGTTGGTGGAGATTCACATACTAATACTACAGGTGCGATTGGTGCTTTTAGTGCAGGGCTCGGTCATACAGATATTGCATATGTTTTAAAACATGGTAAAATATGGTTCAGGGTACCAGAAACTATGCTTTTTAGGGTAACAGGAAAAAAACCAGATTATATTATGGCCAAAGATATTATCCTGAATATTATTTCGGATATAGGGACCGATGGGGCAAATTACAAAGCTATGCAATTTAGTGGTAATGTTATAGATAGTATGGAAATGGAGGAAAGATTTACTTTGACTAATATGACCACTGAGGCGGGTGCAAAAAACGGAATAATTGAACCGGATAAGACTACTGTGGATTATTTAAGGACAAGACTGGGAGCCTTAGATTTTAATGTAATTAAAGGAGATCCGAATGCCGAATTTGTTGAAAAATTTGATTATGATTGTGAAAAAATGGAGCCTTCTGTGGCAAAACCTTACTCACCGGAGAATGTTGTTCCAGTAAGAGAAGTTCAAGGTACAGAAATAGATAAAGCATACATAGGATCTTGTACTGGTGCAAAGCTTTCTGATCTCAGATCTGCGGCCAAGATCTTGGCGGGAAAAAAAGTTAAAGTACGAACCGAAGTACTACCTGCAGCTCAATCAATATATATGAAGGCTATTAAAGAGGGCTTGGTTACCATTTTTATGGAATCAGGAGCAGTTATTGGTCCACCTACATGTGGAGCTTGCTGCGGTGCACATATGGGTGTTTTAGGGAAAGACGAAATTTGTGCAAGCACGACTAACAGAAATTTTCCAGGTAGGATGGGAAATGTAACATCCCAAACATATCTTGCATCCCCGATGGTTGTAGCTGCGTCCGCACTTACCGGAAAATTAACTGACCCGAGAGATTTATGATGGTTTTAAAAGGATTCGTGCACAAGTACAATAGGGCAAATATAGACACGGATGTTATAATTCCAGGTCCATATCTAAAAATTCATGATCATGACGAACTTGCGAAACATGCCATGGAAGGATTGGATTCTAATTTCATCAACAAAGTTTCCAAAGGTGATTTTCTCTTGGTGGGTCACAATTTTGGATGTGGATCGAGTCGAGAACATGCTCCTATTGCTTTATCAAAAACGGGTATTAAAGCAATTTTATCTCCATCTTTTGCAAGAATCTTTTATAGAAATTCTATTGACGGTGGTTATTTGCTACCAATTGAAATTGAAGAAAATATTTTAGAAAAAATAGATGATAAGGATGAAATAGAAATTAATCTAGACACAAATACCATACTAAACATTACTAAAAAAGAATCATATGCGATAAAACCATTTAGTAAAATAATTTCTGATATCATAGAAGCCGGTGGGCTTTTTAATTATAATACACTAAAATAGCGCTATTTATTTTATCCTGGAAAGATATTTTAAACAAAATTCTGTAGATGATTTTGCTGAACAAGAAAAATGAAACTTAGTTTCTAATATCATCCTTTGACCTCGTTCTTATAAATGATACTGCTGTTAATGAAGCAATGGCTGAGATAATTGCTGCACCAATAAAAGCCACGTGAAATCCTTGATTCAATGCCTCTAATATATTCGTCCCAATATCAATTAGGAGATCGGAGTGAGAGGTCGACAATGAAACCATTATTGCTAGCCCTACTGCCGATCCTATTTGGTAAGTTGTATTAACTATACCCGAGGCTATCCCTGATTGCTCATTTCTTGCATTTGATATCGCTGAAATTAGTATTGGGATATAGGAAAACGACATTCCTAATGCAGATATGATAGATGCTGGTAGGACATACACTAAGATGATATGGTTATTCTCACCTTGCTCAGTAGTTGCAGGTGTAAAACTAAAGAGAATCAGTCCTACAGTTAAGAGCCCAAGACCGACAATTAGGTTTTCTATAACTCCTAGTTTACCTATTAACCTAGGCATTAGCAAAGTCATCATTAT
>DATEIH010000008.1:0-6281 GCA_035279165.1 Candidatus Nitrosocosmicus sp.
CTGATAGTAAACCTTGTTAACAATATAGATGAAACTAACATACATTATCATGGTTTCCATGTGTCGCCGGTAGGTAGCTCAGACAATGTCTTTCGTGTAGTCGAAACCGGACAAACAGCAAAGTACGTGATAGATATCCCGATCAATCATCCTACAGGAACATTTTGGTACCATCCTCATATCCATGGTCTCGCTACAACTCAAGTAGGTGGTGGGATGTCCGGTTTGATCGAGATCGAAGGTTTAAAAGACTTGCTACCTAGTTCTTTGCAAAATATTACTGAACAAACAGTGGCTTTGAAGGCTTTTCCATGGAGCTTAAACGGGACTTCAATCAATCCAATATACAAGTGGGCAGATTATTTTACGGTCAATGGTCAAACTAATCCTACTATAAATATTTCATCAGGAGAGACTCAACTTTGGAAACTTGCAAATATTGATCCCGGAACGTATTACAATATAACATTACCTGGTCACACCTTCAAGGTAATTGCGGAAGATGGTAACCCTGTCTGGGAAGTTTGGGATGCAAAAAGCCTTTTGCTTCCAGCTGGCAAGAGATTTGATGTATTAGTCACTGGTAAAGAGAATGGAACTTATCCTCTTAAATCACTCCCATACAACCGCTCTGGATTCTCTCCTACCTCAGAGGTAAATCTAGCAACGGTAAATGTACAAGGCAAAGATGGATCTCAGACAGGAGAAGTCACTCCCAGTTTAGTACCAAGACATGACCTAGAAGATGCACAGATCACGGCTCATCGTACACTAGTATTTGATGGCTCCCCAGACAACCAAACAGCAAACCGGTTTGGCGATGTGGGAACTAACCAGATAAACGGCAAAGTTTTTGATCATAACCGGGTCGACTACACCGTGAAGTTAGGAGATGTAGAGGAGTGGACACTTAAGAATACCGATAACGAAGACCATACATTCCACATTCACGTCAATGACTTCCAGATAATGTCAGTAAACGGTCAACCTTATAATGCGCATGGCTTGCAGGATATGGTAGTAATTCCACAAGGCGGTGAAGTGGTTGTTCGTATTCCATTCACAGATTTTGTTGGAAAATTTTTCTTTCACTGCCACATTCTTCCACATGAGGATACTGGTATGATGGGGGTAGTTGAGGTGGTCGATCCATTCACACCACTGGAGTGATGAAGCAACTCAAATATGTTGAAGACATAAAACAAGAATCAGTATATCAGACTATATCTATTTTGTCGAATTTTTGATTTGTTTTTTTAGTTCTAATTAATTGTAATTGTTTACAAAAGTAAACTATTTGATTGCAGAAAAGATATGTCATATTGTAATACTCAAGTCAGTCATGTTAAAACACTGCTCATAAACTTAGAATGGGATGAAAGTTATGGCTGTGATTATTATTGGGGCAGTAATCTTATTTTATAAAATTTTGTCATTTTTGTTACAAAATCTTATGTCTAATAGAACCGCGACCGGTGAGCGCTTCAGGACAATATCAGTCCTTACTATTAGATTCTAAAAAGTCTATGACAACGAATTTTGCCTACGTAAAATGTAATTATTATAGTAATAATTAATTCAATCTGCAAGTTGATATATTATCAAAGTTAGTTATCACCATCAAGACAACAGGTTAGAAAAAAAGATATTGCAGTAATTTAAGAAGCTAGTTTTAACGATGTGTATAAACAGGTTAATATATTTTTCTTAGTAGAATGCTGCGGATAAAAAAATCTACTTAAAAAAAAGAACGTTACATTTCTTACAGTATAGTTATCCATAATCAATAACTTTGAAATTACTACTAGTAATTGGTGTACAAAACTCGAAATATACCAGCATTTGCAGTATTTAGCTTTTTTGCATTTTTGTTAATTTCATCCTCTTTTTGCTCTACAATTCAACTCTCTTATGGTGCCTACGCTAAAGCACCTCAGTCACCATATGGACCTACAGTAAATGACGATAAGCTTACAGTTGAAAAAGTGACAGATAATTTGGATATTCCTACAAGCATGGCTTTTCTAGGTCCTAATGACATCTTGGTTACAGAAAAAACTACAGGTAAGATAATGAGGATTTTGGATGGACTGCTGATGCCGCAACCAGTTTTGGATGTCCCGGTAGCATCACTAATTGAGCGAGGATTACTCGGGATAGCTGTTTCCAAGAATATAGCAGAAGGAAAAACATATGTTTTTCTCTATTATACCGAATCTGGAGATGGAGTAGATGAAAGTGATGCAAATAATCTTGTCGATCCATTAGGAAATAGGCTTTATCGTTACGAATTTGTAGATGGCAGATTAATAAATCCAGTTTTATTATTGGACTTAACCGCAATTCCAATAAATGGTAGGGCAGAGCACAATGGTGGTAAAATCCGAATTGGTCCTGATGATAATGTATACTTGATAGTTGGAGAAGTGGGTGCTCACGAAACTCAGGCACAAAATGTGATTGATGGTCCAGCTCCAAATGGACTTGGAGGAGTACTTAGAATTAGTCAAGACGGTGGAATAGTGGACCCAGGTAATCCTATTTTTGGTGATGGATTACCTCTGAATGTTTATTATGCAATGGGGATCAGAAATAGTTTTGGTATGGATTTTGATCCTTTAACTGGTAATCTTTGGGATACTGAAAACGGACCTGACACCGGTGATGAAATAAATTTAGTATTTCCGGGATTTAACAGCGGCTGGGAACAAATTCAAGGATATGAAGATGATGATTTACTTGAGAATGGGGCATCTGAAGTTAATTTGACAGATTTTGGAATTAGTGAATATGCAGATCCAAAGTTTGTTTGGGATACGACAATAGGCATAACTGCACTAAAGTTTCTGAATTCAGACAAACTGGGTAAAGAATATCAAAATAATATGTTTGTTGGAGACATTAATAATGGTCTCCTATACCGATTTACTCTTAATGAGGATCGAGATAACATTTTCATCAACGATACTTTTGTTGGTGATATTGATTCTTTAGACGATAATGAAATAAATGACCCTAAGGAGAACCAACCATTAATATTTGGACAGGGTTTTGGAGGAATAACTGATATTCAGGTGGGCCCAGATGGCTACCTATATGTTTCAACTTATTCTGGCTCTATATATAAAATATTACCGATATCTGACAGCACTATTCCAAAGAATCAACCTAACTTGACCCTACAAAATACTACCTTGACAAATCAAACCGTTTCTGCAGTTATTTTAGGAATAGACGGAGATGATTCATATTCACCAGAACCAATTGAAGTAAAGACAGGTCAGACTGTTACTTGGCATAACGGAGATACCATATCACATACTGTTACATCAGGACAAGATGGAGATCTGGATGAAGGAAGCCTTTTTGATTCGGATGCTATAATACCTAATCAAGACTATAGTTTGACCTTTAATGACCCTGGAGAATTCGATTATTATTGTATTTATCATCCCACTATGGTTGGCGAAGTAATAGTGAATGGACCAGATACATCTACCTCTACCTCAGATGATACCTCAGATGATTCCTCAGACGAAGAGTCAGATGAAGGAGACGAATAGATGAAGATTTTAGGAACGTAAATAAGGACAAAGAGATATATACTGATAAAAGAGAACTTTCCTAAACCTTGATTTCAGCTTTGCTATATAAGTTGCCGGTCTTAAAATCAGAACATCTACCAGACAATTGTCGGGATAATTAATCGATAATTCACACAGGATTTAGAGCAAGTTTTACTTAAGGGAGTATTTTGTCCAAATGTAGTTGCGGTTAAAGACCAAATAAAAGAAAGACACAAACAATAGTTGATAACAGAAATTAGATCAGTTTTATCAAGATGATAAAATGGTCATTGTTTTTTTTAGCTTTACTGAGTCTGTTCTAGACTCAATTTAGTAATTTTAAAAATTTCTGATTAAGATGGTTCACATGAGGCAAATTTGAATCGTAAATTTCCATCAATTACTTTGAAATTACAACAAAAAGTGCTTTGGGTAATGGGTTTAGTGTGCCCTGATAGACGGTTTCTGTAATGCTTTGTACTTTAAATCCGCTGTTTTCAAATGTGTTTTTTATCATGTCTTGTGAGAATCTGTAAGGCCCAGTGTCTCTATTTGGTTCCTTTTCACTAAAGCATTTCAAGAACAATAGTCCTCCTTGTTTCAAAATTCGATTTACTTCCTCTGTATATTTTGATCTTTTTTCTGGTGAAATCACATGAAAGCATCCTCTGTCAAAAATAAAGTCAAATTCATTACTACTTAAATGAGAGTTTAGAATATCATCGACTATAAACTTGATTTTATTGTTAATGTGGTCATTATAACGAACTGATGCTTTATGGATTGATGTAGGTGAGAGATCAGATGCAGTAACATCAAAACCTCTTTCAAAAAGTTTTATTGCTTGTGTCCCAGGTCCAGTCCCAAGATCAAGGAAGGAGCCCTTTTTAATATTCAATTTATCTAATTCTAATTCTAAATCAGGATCAAGAGATTCACTATACCAGGGCATGGATTTTACTTCTTGGTTCTTGTATATAGTTTCCCAGTCTGGAAATGACCTAGTATTATATGTCATAATCAAAACTATACAACATTGAAGAATATTAATAAAGTCTTGGGTCTTTCTTTTTGTTATATATAGTAGTTTATGATTTATCATAATATCTAAATTTTTAGTCCACCATATGCGCACAAATTTGAACCCATCTGATTAATGGGTCCGGTAGGCTTCGACTCCATGAGGTACCTGGGATCTGTTTATTTAATAAATTTCTACTAATGATCCGAGTTTAGTCATTTCCATATAAGATCATAGAAAACGATAGTCTAGTGAGCTTGGCTACGGGTATATTCTAGCCTAATTTATTTCTCATAGATTTTTTGTTCATAATTTTTTTGGGTTGGTATGACAAATCAAACTTGACTTCTTTAGTGAGATATCAAAGTCTTAAGATAATTTAATATCATAATCTACTAACTTTTATCTTGTATAAAGATAAAGAATATTAGTTATATAAAGATGGCAAAATTAGGCAAATCTTCCATACTGTATCTTCTTTTAATATTTGCTCCAATATCTTTCCTGTTAGATCAACTTGATTCTAATGCTACACTAATTTTCATAGTATCTATACTTTCTCTAATTCCTTTGGCAAAACTAATCGGAGATTCTACTGAACACCTAGCATCACATTACGGATCTACTATTGGCTCGCTTCTGAATGTGACTTTTGGAAATGCAGCAGAGATCATTATAGGTATTATTGCTATAAGCGCAGGTTTGATAGACTTGGTTAAAGCTTCTATTATAGGTGCTATTTTGGGAAATATTATGCTAATTTTTGGTCTAAGTATGATTGTGGGAGGATTCCGTCATAAAGAACAATCCTTTAATCGTGAAAATGCGGGCTTACAATCCTCAATGATATTTCTTTCTATCATTGGATTGGCAATACCAACACTGCTAGCAATAACTGCATTCCAACCACAATCAGTTAACGGAGAATTGCAGATCCAACTTCTAAGCGACTCGTTAGCTATTATTTTATTAGGTGTTTATATTGCAGGTATAATTTTTACATTTGTTACTCACAAATATCTTTTTACTTCTCCTTCACATTCAAATGAAAATGAAAATAACAACACTTTGTCCTCTCTCAATCTAAAGCATTGGAGCAAGAAAAAGTCATTTTTGATACTTGGACTTAGTATGCTTGGTGTGGTAGTAGTAAGTGAAGTTCTTGTTGGTTCTGTAGAGGAAACTGGTGAAAAGCTAGGGTTTGGTGAAATGTTTGTGGGTGCCGTTATAGTAGGTATTGTAGGAAATGCGGCTGAGCATAGCAGCGCGATACTATTGGCAAGGAAGGGAAAAATTGATTTGTCTATTGGTATAGCTGCAGGCTCGGGTACACAAATTGCACTTTTTGTTGTTCCAGTCTTAGTTTTTGCAGGTATTGCTCTAGG
Source organism: Candidatus Nitrosocosmicus sp. (assembly GCA_035279165.1). Classification (GTDB taxonomy): domain Archaea; phylum Thermoproteota; class Nitrososphaeria; order Nitrososphaerales; family Nitrososphaeraceae; genus Nitrosocosmicus. The sequence goes on from DATEIH010000008.1 coordinate 5,973, forward strand.
TCAACCATTTACTTTGGAGTTTACAATATATGAATTGGTAACTCTTTTCTTAGCTGCAATCATACTTAACTTAATAGCCCATGATGGGAAAAGCAACTGGTTTGAAGGAGTGATGCTAACGGCTGTTTATTTAATCATTGCCCTAGGATTCTATTTCATTGGATGACTCGGATTTCTTTTTGCCTTTCTTTTACAACATTATATTTAAAAAAGTTCCATTTGATATCTTTTTTGCCCTCTTTCTTATTGTATTCTATTTCCAACTATTACTTCCTCATATCATTACATCACTATTGTTACGTTCTAATA
>DATEIH010000009.1:0-2918 GCA_035279165.1 Candidatus Nitrosocosmicus sp.
TATTGATTAGTAGAGTGAAATATTCAGAAACAGATAGGATTATGGAATTACATAAATATCTACCTTTATAATCTTCCGTTTCTAGTCAGTAGGAGCTATCAAGCGAAAGTCTATATAACTAATCAAAAAAATTAGAGAGTATTGTTTAAGAATTGAGCAATTACATCGTCAAAGACTTTTATTGGCTGGGCACCCTCCAGTGCTGCTATTTTCGTTGAATTATCTTTCAGAATAAGGAAGGTTGGAGTACTACCCAATCCGATACTCTTAGCAAACATATCATTATGTTCAACAAGCTGGTTGAATTTATGTGAGTTTAGGCAATCTGTGAATTGCGAAATGCTTGGCATGTTTACATTTTTGGCAAATCCTATCAAGCTATCAATGCTAATCCAACCAGTATTTTCTCCTCTTGAGTTTCTATAAACTTCATCATGATAATCCCAATATTTATTCTGCTCAGCTGCACAGTAAGAGGCTTCCGCACCCAGTGTAGATAGTTTATCTTTTGGTAAATCATTGATGACCAGATCCTTAAAGCCAAATCTTACAATCCCTGTATCAACATATTTCGAAATTAGCTCATCTTTGGTTTCTTGATTGAATCTAGCACAAAAAGCACATTGATAATCACCAAACTCTACGATATTTAGGGTGGCGTTGTTCTGGCCAATAGCTTCTGCACCTGGAATCACTGGAGTAGTTAGATTAGAAATCAATTGCTGAGTATCAGCAGGATTAGAAGAGGACGAGTTATTCTTGCCTCCAAAATTAGAAAATGCCGTAATTGAGCCTCCGATCAAGAGTGCCCCGAACAGAACTGCCATAATTAGTAGCTTGCGATAATTAGTTTTATTACCACGAGGTTTCCTATTTCTATGCTTCAAATTAGAACAATAATTGAAAAACCAATCGGTTATTTAAAATAAATATATAGCAAATGCAAATAACTGCATCAAGAATAAGAAAGTTAAAATAAGAAATACTCTCCTCCCTCAGGTTAATTCAGTTTTGATTTAATCAGCTCGTACGCCTTTTCAGCTTGATCTTTCTTAGGTAACTGGACGAAAAAAATATTGCTGCTTTTAGATTCGTGTGGTGCAATTCCCAGCATTCCAGCCGCAGAAAGATATCTAAAAAAATCTATACTTTCATTTGCGAATAACAAAAAATCAAATTCAAGATCGGCATTGAGAAAGTTAACATTCAAATTTACAAAAACATGGTGTCCGTCATCATATATATTCAAGTTAGTATCAATTAAGTTAGGCCTGCCATATGATTTGCTAATAATGTTTTCGAATTGAATATTTTCAAGAAGTAAGCATGGTACTTTAATCCCATTATAGTCCACCAATGAGTAACCCAGCTTATGAACGTTGGCTAGGAAATCTTCAAGTGAATTCAAGTTTTTCTTCAAATTAATATAACAACTTGAAAATTATTAAAATATAAATTAGATCATTGTTGTATGCCTAAAACTAATTTATGTAGGTCAGCAAATCTGGATTGACTTGGCAAGCAATATTGCCCTTTGAGGATCCTCGGATTTGATTTCGTCACTATCGTATTTCTTGCTAAAATAGAGCAAGTCAGCTAGTTTCCATTTGTCAATTGTTACTAGGGTAGTACCATTTCTTTTTATGTTTGTAATATTGGTAGTTAAGATCACTAATTTATCAACTACCGAATTCTTTTTGGTACTTTTAACAATCTTGTCAAAGTTCTTGTTCTTATCTGAATCGACTGCAATGGATATACCTACTTTTTTTCCCATCTGATCATCATATATCGCATCTAAATAATCGGTTTCAATCTTTTCATTGTATTTTTTTACAGTCCCCAATTCATCAAAATAACTTATCAAATTTCTGACGGCGTCTTTAACATTCGATTCGACAATATCTTTATCCACTGATATTTTTCTCATTTTAATAAAATCTGATATCGGTATTCCCATGATGCTCCCTCTCAAGCGCAAACCTGGATAGACATTTTTAATCGTCTCTTCAATTGATTGTTCGTCTATGTTTGAAGAATCCTTATTCACAGACATTTCAAAGGCATGATATAAGACATTTAAAATAGATCTAATGTTTCTAAAGTCTGGAAATTCATCATAGATTATTTTTATTTTTGATGAAAGATCTTTTCTTTCTGATGATGAAAGTTCATTATTATAATGAAGAACATATTGGAGAACAATATTATTTATTTCATCAAAGGAATTGGATCCTGCCAAATCGATTTTGTAATTTGCTTTTTCTAGACGATCGAAAAGTGATGGATTGATCTTGGAAATATCAGCGTACAAGGAAGGTGTAGTAATTATCATAAACAAGGCATATGGAACGTGAGAATTTATTAATCCCTTCAAATAATCCAAGGAATTAATATTGGTGTCAAATTCATCGATCTGAAAAATAGTAATTTTTTTGAATAATTTATAGTTGATCATTGCCAAGTTGGTTAGGACCAGTGTGAGATTTTCAAATGTTTTTAAATCAGAATAGTTCAATGTGCCTGTCTTAATGATTTCAGTAATTAATTGTGTCTCTATTTTAGTAAAATCGCTCGACATTAATTCAAATAAATGTTCGTAAGATATTCGAACTTTTTTTTCACCCATTTGTTCGATTTTATCAGAAATCGAGTTCCCATTGAGTGAATCAAAAAAACCGTATTTGACTATCTTCTTTACTAACTTTGGATTCTGTACGTAACCATCTTTTATGTAGTCAATTAGCTTTACCTTTATGGAGTCATAGTATTCTTTTCCAAATCCCTTTACAATTGAATGAAAGAAATTGTCAATCTCCCTGGGTTGAACCTGAGTAAGGTCGACGTATGAAATAACCGATTTATCATTGATCTCAGACAAAGTCCTCATATGCAATGTTAGATGTGTTTTACCTGAT
>DATEIH010000010.1:0-4047 GCA_035279165.1 Candidatus Nitrosocosmicus sp.
TATGATTGATTAATAATTATTTCAGGTACAAAATTAGTAGTTTAATGTTTGATTAAAGCTACCAACATGTTTTTCATTGCTACTATTGACTGTTTGGTTCAACATGAAAGGATGCTGTACTTGCTCAATTTGAGGTGGATATACAGGTAATGTATCGATGGGATTCCAATTCAATATAACCTTTCCATATGATTCAGATAATTTTATTAACCAATTTTTTTGTTGTTGATCATTTAGTAATGGGAATTTTGGATTTGCCTTATCTGGAGAAAACTCCTCCTTATGATAATGCCAGTTTGGTTTTTCCCTATCTGGTAACGATTGATATGTCTTTGAGTCAATCATATATTCTACTCCTATTAAAGTAGCTTTAGGTGAACTGCTATCATATAGTTGACATACCATCATTATCTTGTCATTAGGTTTACAAAAATGATACACTCTAAGAGTAGGATCGTCAAAGACATGTCGAACCGCAGTTAACGGTCCGGTTGGCGGACCTCCATAACCATTAACTGGTTTTGTAGTATTAGCAGAAGTAGAATTAACCTCAGAAGCGTTTAGAGATATAGTGCTAATAGTATCGGTAGATTGTCCCTGAGCCAAAACAGTGGTGGATTCTTGAATTACAAATGCAATAAGATACATCCCTACGAATAAGAGTATTGATATGGCAATGGGTATTACTTTGTTATTTTTAATTGTGATATAATAAAGCATACTTTAGAATGATTCATCCTATTAATGATAATTAGAATAGATTAAATAGATAACATGAAAAGCGTCAGGTTCATCAGAATAATATGATGTGTAACTATATTAACGTTACCAACCTCTAATAAAGGCAGAAGATAAGACCTAGAAAACCATTATCGTAAATATCTCACCATAGAAAAGTGAATTATATTAAAATTATAAGTATAAAAGCCGATATATTAGTTTAAAAATACTATTAATAATAACTCGAATACATTAACATCTTATACTTTTGTTGGCATTATTGGAATAGTACTTTGCTTAACTGATTATAGTTGAACAAACTTACGTCCAACTAGAAATTACAGCAAGCCATAAAAACATAAAGGACTTTATACCCATTGATACATATTGTTACTAATTAACATTACATTTGTGAAATCAAGAAAGAGACGTTGAGTGTATAAGTTTGATGTGTAAATATGATAATGTGTTATACGAAGATGCTATCTACTATAACCCTTGATTGCTTGAATAAACCAGCTCGGTAGTATGTTTCTATTCTTTCTTATAAAATAGCTAAAAGCCGAGTCCAAAACATATGTCCTTGCCCAATCATTTTTGGATCTGACTGACCTTCCATATGCCTGTATCAATCTCAACGCTGTCTGCCAATAATACCATTCTTCATCAGCCACCCTCTTTGCATTAGTCCACCTATCACTTTTATTTGGATATGGCACTTTAGTTATTATCTGAAATCTTGACAGCTCATCCTTTAGATCAAGCCCAGTGTGTAGCGAGGGTGAAATAAGTACTGTTGGTTTTGGAGTGGAAGAATGCTGAGATATGATTTCGTCTCTTTGTATTTCTGGATCAGTAATTAAGAGCCTCCTTGCGTTATCCTTAGATAAATTTTCTTTGATAAAGTTAAGCTGTTCATACGATGTCGTGTGAATTATACCTTTTTCATTTCTGTGAGTAGTCATTAAATTATCAACGACCACAGAAATTTTAGACATAACATCAATAGATTGTAAGTTACTGTAGTTAAGATATGCAATATTTAGCGGATAGATCGCTCGATGTTCAATTGGAAAATCCGATTCAACTTGAATAAATTTTATGTCCTCTGAATCTAAACCAATACTTTTACAAAACGCCTTATTATTTAGAATAGTCGCACTCATTATCAGCGTTTTAGAACCCTTGTCAAATACACTCTTACAGTATGGTGAAATATCTAGGGGTTTTAATTCTACTTTCTCTATTTTGTAATTATCTTTTTTAATATCTGATATTATCCAGTTTTTCGGGTTCGCAAGTATGCTGTTTATCGTTCTTGTCAATCTTTCTGTATCTTTGAGAGCATCAACAGCTAGCTCATCGTCAAGGGTTTTCGAATCATTCTTCGATGTTATCTCAACACTAGCATATTTTTTTGCTATTTCTTCATCACTTTCAAATAGTTCAGTTGCAGAAACTATTCTTTTTTTAAGCTCAAGGTCTTTTGATGATATCTTCCTTAAATTATAGTATTCAAATTTGATATTTCTTTCTATGTCTAATACAGATGGCAAAGAATTATTGCCAATTGCAGAGAGCATTTTGGTTTCAAGATCTATTAAAAAATCAATCCAACGTTCTATACTATCATAACCATAATCAACGATATCAAAATCACCTATATACCGTTTCCATCTCTTTTTAGATATTGATAGCCCTCTAAACTTTACAATTTCTGTTTCTAAAAGATGTCCTTCATCCAATACCAAAAGTTCTCTTTCTGACAGCCGCTTATTATATGGTAAGAATGCAAGAAAAATAGAATAATTAAATATAGAATGACTTGCTGCCAATGCAATATTTAATTGGTTAAAATATTCACAAGGCTTCCACTCTCTTTGAACTTTTAGTTTGCTTATAGGCAACCATTCAGCATATTGCTTTTGATATTCCTGTTTAGTATCATTATCAATATATATTTTTTCATCTTTTGTTCTTTCATTTAATCTCATATAGTCTTTTGCAAAGGTCCTATACTTACAACCGTCTTCTTTAAAGAATTCGTTAGTCATACAATGTCCATATTCAACAGTTGTGTGATAACACTCATTTGAATTAGAGAAAGCACATGTTCCACATTGATAGGTTCCATTATCTACAAAGTCTTGTTTTAATAAACAAGGGAAATTATTTTTTCCCTTAGCTGCCTTTACATAAGGAAAATCATTGGAATATTGAGTTTGTAAATCTTTGGTAGACGTGCAGATATAGCTTGACCCCAAGCTCAGTGCAAGTGTTATGGCTACTGCACTTTTTCCAAATCCGGTTGGAGCTTCTAATATAACATACCTGTAGCCAGAATTAAATGCATCAGATATGTCCTTTAACACTCTCCCCTGTTTTTCTCGCTGTACTGAAAAGGGAAAATTCTTTTCTAGTTTAGACTTTGTTAACGGTGGTGTCGTATTATTCAGCTAAAGTCATATTACATTATCGTTACGATATTATAAATTTCCCTTCTAGTGTAAGATATTATAATATAAGCAGCACTTCCTATTAGAACTACATATAAAAATTAATCCCGAAATCTGAGTATTAACATATCAGTTGTTCCTTTGAACTATTACTATTACCATCATTTTTTACAGATTATGATTTACATTCATAACTCATTAGATAATACCATATCATAAATCATAAATTTATAAGTGCATAATGCCCTCTAGTTATACCCAAAAATGTCTAATGTATTAAATCAAGCGGATGCATCAACCCCGCTTTATCAAAAAAAGATGCGAGAATGTATTATATGCAAAAATGCTGGGTTTTCTGAACAATTGATCACTTTCCAAAATATGGGTGAGGACTTAGTAACAGGCAAAACCATATGGAAGCCAATCGATGAAAATGGTAACGAACACAAGCATAAATTCAATATACCAGATACTAAGAAACCTACTTTCCTACGAAAAAAAGTGGTAGATATTGCTGCTGTAACGGATGTCAGGGAAGCAAAGGAACTGCTTTTACAAGGCTGGGAATATAAAACTTCATATCCTGCAACAATATCAAATATTCCTCATTTCATATTAATAAAAAGAGAATAATTCATGATGATAAACTCAATTAAATATTAATATGATGCCAATAAACCATACAAATCTCCAATTATTATTTTTATTCATAGTTTTTAAATTTTAATCAAATGAACGTTTTAACCTGATAAAATTAAAAGATTATTGATTTCATTTATCAAGGGTTAATAGACATTATATGACTTTTTAGATATTTTGTTTGGTATCTCTTTTCAATCAGAAATGTCATTTGTCATGTCTTAAAACTATC
>DATEIH010000011.1:0-2931 GCA_035279165.1 Candidatus Nitrosocosmicus sp.
AATCATTTCGTTATGATATAAAATAAAATTATAGTATGATCTTGTAGCAGTAGCAGTATAAGAAGGATAGTAATCCTTAATCGCAAATCATATTTAAAACTATTTTAAGATTAGACAATTTTTCGTTAAAAACCCATCCAGACGAAATATAATGGGATCCAAAAGCAGATATGATAAGATTTCGAATCCAAAACGACCTAAGAATGAGCTCAGGCTTATTGGTCAATGCATCCTGACGATCGTTAACATAAGTTGGCCTAGAATTTAATGGGTGGGGCTTCGGTTGATTTTAACTATACTAATATTAGTGTCTTAACATATATTGTTATAAACCTCAAATTTATGTTTGTATGAATAATCATTCTTAACGACTTTATTGGGAAATTGACTAGTGAATTATTACTAGATAAAAGACTGTTTTATACTATTAGTTGAATATCTTCTGCAGACTAGATGATGGTCCACATTATAGTTACTAAGCACCGATACTGAAATCAAACATACTTTTTTTTCAAAGGCAGTAAGAAATTTTTTAGCTCCTAATATTTACATAATACTGCATTTTATGGAAGTTTATTTTATCTGACAATGCTATCCAGACTTCTGTAAAGCAAGACAGCAGGTTTTCAAGAGTTTAGCCTAATAAAAATAAATAAAGGTAAGTACAAAAAAGTTTTTTAATCATCCAAAACTGCAATTTTTCCGTATCGTCCAATATTTAGACTATTTTCTCCTCTGAAAGCCTGAGTATAACCATTTTCTATCGATATTTTGTCACCTTCTTTAACCATCTTAATTTGGTCATCCCACAAAGATAGTTTAATGCTACCGGTGTCATCGGATATCATAGCATCAGCTACAAGCGCAGAGCCTCCTGCACGTAAATTTACTGTCCTAGGTTCACTTATTTTTTCGATCTTACCTTCAATTGTAACATGTCTCATATCATTCGTTAGTTCGTTTATCTTCATTGTCATCTTTTCATTATGTTATGTTCTAATTAATATAAAATTTTATCATTCTAATTTTCAACTGTCTCTTATTCATTTGAGAATCTATCATTTTCCAGATCAAAAGATTATATACAGAGTTTTATTCATTAGTTTTACAAAGGAGGAGTCGCGTAGCCTGGTCAAACGCGCAGGACTCAAGATTAAATTAAGAAATCCCGTCCTTTAGGGGTTCGTGGGTTCGAATCCCACCTCCTCCATTGGATTTTTGGACTTTCCCTTTGCTATATTCGAAAGAGTACGTATGTTTAACACTGCATCAAGGGACCTCTAACCTCTACATGGAAAGTACTACTTTTTTACAACGTAAAAATCATATGATTTCCACTTGTTTTGCCTTATTAACTTAAAGAAATAAAATTCGATGATTGAATAAAACGCAGGAAAAGATTCCAACAATCCCAAAAATGGAGCCAATAGGAAAGTCTGAATATGTAAAGATAATCGCTTTGAGCGTCCAATTCTGGTATATTTGAGATTAAGAAAGAGTCCGACTTGATAACCGAGTAGCCAAACTGTGCTTGAAAAGAGCAAGATCAAAGCAAGTGTACTATCAAAAACTTGAATATCAAAAAGTGGTCTAAATATCTCATTATAAGTGCTATTGATATGAATTATTCTATCAAGCCACAGGAATAAATCAAAATTAATGTTATTGTTCCAATCAAAACTTGCATACGAAAATACACTCATTAATTTGGGGATATTGATATAGAAGGCCAAAGCCAAAGAGATTACTCCAGATACAAATCCGAGAAAAAACGATGTACATTTATAAATTAGTCGAGCTTTGAAGATATTTGAAAAATTCTCAATATTCTGTAAGTTACCTATTACCCAACGTCTCCTCTGCATAAAATGATCTTTGATATCGAGAGGAGGTTGTTCTAAGAGAATCCCTCCATGCCAGCCCATTGAATTCCTCCCATATCTCTTAAACAGTTCGTATCCAAATCTTTGATCCTCCGCTAAGATTGGTCCAAATTCCCAACCAATTTTGTCTTCCACATCTGATCGAACAAGAAGGTTGCTCCCATGCATATGTATTGGAGGAGGATTATGCATATGTGTTACACATTCAAAACAACCGAAAGCTCTCATAGATTCTGCCAAAGCAGTAATCCTATTAGCTTTTTCAAATTTAAGAGGGTAAAATATTGGACCTTCGCTTGCTATACCTCTCTTTTCGCGAATAAATTTTAAAATAGAGAGAATAGTTTGTGGCACGACGTAACTTTCATCATCCATATGAAATATCCAATGGTTAGAACTTTGTTTTTTCAGTTTCCTCCTTGACTCTATCGCGAATTGCAGTGCTCTTGCTTTCTTGATGGCGTTAGGTGAAAAGTTCTTTTCCACGCAAAGTATTCTGCAAGGCATGGTTTTCAACGTCTCAGAATCTTTAGGATCTTCAGTTACAACTAGAATCTCATAGTTGCAGTATTTTGTAGATTTGCATGAGTCAATTATCGATTGTATACCACGTTTTACAACACTTGTTTGAGTAGCTGATTTTGTAGTAATTTGAAAAATAATCTTAGGATCATTTGGGATTCTCCTTAGATCCTTCTCTATGAATTGTTTATTATTTCTGACAAACCTATAGAATAATTTGACCGCGTTAGGAATAAAGAATATCCATAGAATCGTAGCTATCAATAAAGCAGGATTGTCAATCAATTAAATAATTAATATCATTATTATTTAATAATTTAATCGTTTATAGCATGAGAACTTCCTCAGCAAAGTGTCCAATTTAGAGTACTATCATTGATAAAATAGCTCTACTTAATTATTTGAAAAAATATATATAATAACTGTTATAAGTGATAAAGGATTGAATATAGATTTATGCATCCAGAAGGCAAGGTAGAGAATTCAAAGCCATTAGTATGTGAATTTTGTAAAAGTGATTCTGTTA
>DATEIH010000012.1:0-5972 GCA_035279165.1 Candidatus Nitrosocosmicus sp.
TTCCTTGGTGCAGCTCTCATTATTATCGGATTGGCCTATTTTGTTGTTGCTTATGGATTATGGAAGGGACTAAAATGGGCATGGATCATAACATTGATAGTTACTGTAATAGCATTTATCTCTGGACTTGGATCGATCATCGTGGGAAACGTAGGAGCAGTTGTCCCTGTGATAATCAATGCTGTTATCATTTACTATCTCTTCAGACCAAATGTTAAGGCGTATTTTGGAAAATAAATACCCAAAACATTTTTCGAAATTATGATTTTTTTCTTCCACTCATCTTCTATTTGATTTCATTAAAGTATAAAGTACAAAGTACATTTTTGATATAATAAATTTAAAAAATATCTTTATGTATTTTTGCTGTATCTACTGCACCCTTAATCCTATTTTGTGCTCAAACACAAAAACAAAAGTATTCATTTAAATGGCCATAGCTTTTAGCTGAAGGATACTTTGAGATCTATATTTTTAGATTCTTATTTTAAATTTTACGTGCTATTATATGAATTACCTGTATATTATTAGATTTGTAAACTTTCTTGTAGAATAAATGCAAATCCTTGGTTTGTCTTGATCACGAAAGTAAAGATTAACAATGAGATAATTATTTAAAAAAATCATCTACAGTAATTAATTTCTGCTCGGTTAGTCATTAAATTCCTTACATCCATAATTGGTTATTGACTTTGTTTATTCCGATAGTGATGTATGATCGCATAGTGGATATCAATACTGTAACTAGTTCCTATAAATGATAAATCCTGTATGAGACATGCTACCTTATTTTGGCCTATTACATACAACTAATTTATCGACCTAATAATGCGTTAATATTAAACAAGATATAATTTCTTATTACTGGTAAAATTTGATACATAGCGTAATTATGGTATACGCAGCGTAATAGATATAAATATGTTCTAATATTTACCAATATGGCTACAATATCAAATTTAACTTCTCATTCGTATAATCACCCTAATAACAAAATAGAATTCTATTCTTGTTTGAGTAAAATTATTTCTTTAAGCATAGATCAGTACTTACATTACCAAATACGAACTAATTTGATCAAATATATTCAAAATTTTTCTATTAGCCTCATCGGTTTCTTGTTGACTTGCTGATAACCATGAATGGTTGGCTATTTGACATCTATCATCAAAAAGATAGAATAATTTTATGGATAAAAGAAAGAAAAGGAAATGTAAAAAGGCTAGAGTATTTATGGTCTCCTTCAATATATGTAGCGTCAGATCAAAAATCTGAGTTAATAGACTTGGTAAGGAGTAGTAAAATTTCTTCTTCCATCAAGGAATATCGATTTGAATACAAATTTGAGTATCCTTCTTCCGTTACTGTTGATAAAAATAAAAGGAATGTAGCTTTGAGATTAACTTTGTCTGATTCACTACAGATATTAAATTTAGCAAAACGAATTGAAAAACTCTCTGTTAGATTTGGACATTATCGACTATACAACGTAGATATATCCCCCGAACAGTCTTTCTTATATGAAAAGGATCTCTATCCACTTGGACTATACAATATAGAAGAAATAAAATCCACGGAATCTGTACGAACTAATGTATATCACATAGTTAACGATAAGAGAGACGATATTGATTCATTTGAATATGTTGTTCCAAATTTTAAATTTCTGTCATTTGAATTAATTTCGGAGAGAAAATCAATAGGAAATAATTTAGATGATAGGATTCTAAAGATAAAGATTGTCTCTTTTGAAAAGGATAACGTAATCAAGGAAGAATTTTCGATATCTGAAGAAAATGAACTTGAAACAATATTGGAATTTGGTTATGAAATTAATAGAATAGATCCTGATGTTGTTTTAACTAAAGGTGGAGATCAATTTTTGTTTCCACATTTATTTCACAGAGCCAAGGCCAACAATATTGAGAATCAATTATTGATAAATTTGAATCGTGAATCGAACCTAGAATATTTACTAAAGAAAAATATGTTGTTTTCAAATAAAAGCATTATTGGATCTAATAACTTGTCCTCAACATCGTATATCTCTTACGGAAAAGTGTATTTCAAACCACGACCATTTTTTTTATACGGCCGAATTCACATAGACGTTAACAATTCATTTATTTACAGGGACAATGGATTGGAGGGACTAGCAGAATTATCTCGAGTTTGCAGAATTCCATTGCAATTAGCATCAAGATCTACTATAGGGAAATGTCTAAGCAGTCTGTATTTTTATAATGCTTATAAAAAGGATATATTGATACCTTGGAAGCCTACAACTTCTGAAATCTTCAAGTCATTTTCTGATTTATTAAAGGTAGATAAAGGAGGCTTTGTCTTTGAGTCAAAACCTGGAGCATATGACAAGGTAGCAGAATTTGATTTTATATCTCTTTATCCAAATATCATGCTAAGGAAAAATATTTCTTCAGACACAATCAATTGTACATGCTGTAAATCGGAAACGGATAACAAAGTGCCAGAGCTTGAACATCTATATCACTTGTGCAAAAAAAGGATAGGAATAGTGCCTTTATCTCTTAAAACAGTCCTAAATAGACGATTAGAATACAAAAAAAGAAAAAATCTCTGTGTATCTAAGAGTAATCAATATTTAAAAAATTGTTATGACAACAGACAAACTGCTTTAAAATGGATCCTAGTTACTTCCTTTGGATACCTTGGATTTAGTAACTCAAAGTTTGGTATGATAGATGCCCACATCACCGTATGCGCATTTGCTAGAGATATACTAATAAAAACGTCTAAAATAGCAGGGAAACACGGATTTGATGTAATTCATGGTATTGTAGATTCTATCTGGATAAGCGAAATAGAGAATATAGAATATTTATCATCGATAGTCGATTCTGCATGTCGATATATTAATTTAAAAAAAGACATAGAGAAACAAACAGGTTTTTCCATATCTTTTGAAGGAGTATACAAATGGATCGTTTTCGATTCATCTAAGATCAATCCTGACTTACCAGCCCTAAATAGATACTTCGGTGTTTTTGAAGATGGGACCATAAAGATGAGGGGAATTGAAACAAGAAGACACGATACTCCTAAACTCTTTGTCTATTTTCAAGAGGAGTTAATGAAAATAATGTCTGCCTATAACAACATTCATGAAATCACAAAATGCTTACCAATTTTAGAGAATGTACATAAAAAATATATAAATTTAATATGCACTAAAAAAATTTCATATACCGATCTGATATTTATCAAAAGGATGTCAAAAGCAAGTAATGAATATGCAGATAGAAATACAATTGAAAATTGCGTTTTAAAACAACTAATTGATAATGGGAAATCCTTGAATGCTGGAGAAGAAATTAAATACATAATTACGAATTTTTATAATGAGAATTTCTTGGAAAGGGCAATACCAGTTGAACTAATTGATGAAAACGATATTAAATACGATACAAAAAGATATTTGGAATTATTGAAAGAAACTTATGATTCCCTAACTAAATTTTTCTATTCTCAAATTCCTAAATCTGACTAATGTACTGATAAACTAATTTAGTTTATCAAATAGGCTTACAAATATTAATCGTCAATTCTCTCTCATGTTTGATTTTATCCAAAATCTTTTTCAAAAAGCGTTCTGCTTTAGATAAAGTATGATTTGAATTTTGAAGCCTATTGTTCATACCAATTTTGATAGTTGGTGCTATTAAAATCCACATATTATTGCATCACTGTTTTCATATATGACCTAAAACGGATATTCTATATTCATCCATATTTTTTTATGGATACCTCTACTTGAAAAATGAAGGCTATGATAAATCAAGGACAGGAGGGCTTATGGAACATACAGTATTTTCTTTTTTTAATTTTTAAAATGGCTTTAAATTAATGCCTGGGGAACCAGATGATAATATATTTATTAAATCAATATATCACGTCAATACTGGTCTAATTTTTTTTTGATGACCAATAAGTTTGTCCTGACTGTTTCCACTCCTTATAATCCATCAAAATTTTCTTATGGTCAAACCCAAATTGTTCTTCCTCAATAGACACAAGATCCACCCATTTTGTTGTAGCTGCATCGTCTCCTGCTATAGGTTCTTTTTTATCACTATTATCAGATATTTTTCCAATAAATACGGTAGACATAATATGGCCTCTTGGATCTCTGGAAGGATCAGAATATACTCCCAGTATATTGTCGAGTACTATGTCTAGAGAGGTCTCCTCTTTTACTTCACGTATTGCTGCATCTTCTGCTCTTTCACCTTCATTTATAAAACCGCCAGGCAAAACCATCATCTGCTTAAAGGGATCCCTTTTTCTTTCGACTACCAGGACTTTGTTACCCTTTTGAATTATGGTATCCACCGTAGGGGTTGGATTTTTATGCTGCTGTTTTCCTAAGTTCATACACATTAAATTACATTCGTCAAATTAAAGTGCATGGTTAGAAGAAAAACTAGATATTTTTAGGATAGAATCATTATCAACAAAATAAACAAAATTACTACTCAAACCTTTGAATTGGCGAAGGTTTGCTTAATTCATGTCGAATTTTTAAAATAGATCAAGGTACAAACGTATGAAAAAATTAATACTACTGAAGGGATTTGACAAATAAATTACTTTATTACTTCAATAAATTGGAAAATATTTCAAAGTATTATTTTGCCGAATCTGATAATTTATCATATCATTCATGAAATTGTAAATCATTTGGTAAGTGAATTTACTCCAAAATTGACTTCAAAAGTTATCCTACAATCACCTTTCTTCTACGTTATATTACCGGTCAGTATGGTGATAAGACAAATCTCATATGCTGATATTTTAAATACTTGTCATTGATAAACCCTCTGAAAAACAATACGCTAAACTTGGGAAGATAAAAACGCTGTTTGAAATTGAATTCCAATTCCTCAATATACAGTTTACTTTCTCCAATAACTTGATATCAATAAGAACTATTCATTAGTCTTTAGTTATGAGGCAGTTATCAAATATTTTTAAGTCCGTCTGATTTTAGCCGTTCGGATAATTTCTTTAAGGGTAGTGGAAATTCTTTATTTTGTTCTTTCTTTAAGTTGCTAATAATATCCAATAATTCACATTTTATACACATAATAACATTATCGTGATTCTAGTATAAAGGTTTTACTCTCGAGACATTGGTAAGACCTCTAATAATAGGTAGCAAAGAACAAACAATAACTAAAGGTAATTAATAATCTCTTACCTCCTATGATGGAGCAGTTCTTAAATAGAAGTATCTATGGGAAGCGATAGACTATTACCGGTCTACTCTTATTGGGTCTTTTCTTGTATCTAAAAAAGAGAATATTGCCTTGCGCTCAAATGCATGATTTGCTATATATTGACTCTATTTCATTAACCATTTTTCTTTTCTTGTATGCATTTGTTTTCCTATGCCTACCCTATATCGGTAAGCACGAGGGTTCTTGTTTTAGTTTTCAAATACGACTGCACGACAAACCCTTTCTAATGGATAATGTAATTGAAATATCTTCTAGTTAATTCAACCTTCATCGATTCGTAGGGTGCAATCCATTGAACATGTTAAATCACCAATGATCTTTACACTTAAAAGAATTGCAATATTTGAATTTATGACTGTAATACTGGAAAAGTTACGTGAAAATGTTTTGGTAGTTAAAAGCAATTATATGAATAGATTGGATATCCATAATCATGGATAAGGCCGAAAATCCTGATGATAACAACTCATCAATTCCGAAAATTGAAAATAGAATATTAGAAAAATTATCTACACTCTCAAACGAACAAACTCCATTGATAAGTGATAGTGAATTACGGGAAATATTGACAGACACCATGGGATCTTCAAATTTTGACATAGCGCTTGAAAATCTAATTGTAGGAGGATTTGTTTCCCGAATAGGGGATAGCGAATATAAAATTACAATGAACGGAATTGATGAGCATTTAAGACG
>DATEIH010000013.1:0-4057 GCA_035279165.1 Candidatus Nitrosocosmicus sp.
AAAAGATAATATTTTTATATGAATGTATCACATGTAAATTAAATTAAAACTAAAATAGTTTTGATGATCCTAATACTATGTTCATCCTAATTACAAAATTTTCAATTAAAGCTAAAATAGGAAAGCCAAAACGATATTACAAAATGGAAAACAAATCCTTAAGAAGGTAACTTCGTAAATACTTTAGAAATAAAGGATGCTACTTAGTTAAGAGAACTTTAATCTTATTTCTAAAACGAAGATTTAAATAAAAACGAATAGAACAAATTAAATAGCAAGATCATAAGATGGCGATTCAAATATGAAACAGAAATGTAATCATAAATAACATTTGTATCAGATATAAATTGGAATAATCCAGGGTCAAGAATCATATAAATATGGAATAAAAAAATGGTCAAGTATCAACTAGATCAATTAGTTTATACATAATCCACTGTTTTATAATTGTGTTACAGATTGCGAATCCTCCATGTAAATGATGAAGCTGGAGTAGCATGCATTTTAGCCAAATATCAACAAAAAATTTATGGTTATGATTCAGAGGTCATAAAGCTTAGTCGTGTTGATAAATATGGCATTTATGAATATTATAAAGAATATGTAACGCAGGTTAAAACTGAGGAACTATTTTTGAATTATATTTTTAATGAGGCAGAATCAACAGATATTATTCACGTTCATGGCAGAAGCGACATCGTTATAAAACTGCGTAAAAAATTTAGAAATTCAAAAAAAATAATTTTGCATTATCATGGAACCGATCTTAGGGGTATAAAAAATCAAAAGCTTCCCCATAGGTCAAGATTATCAGATACAATAATTAGATTAATCTTGACTTACAGAAAGGGGAGAGATATCATATTATCGAAAAAAAAAATAAAACTAAATGCACAAATTGTCTCTGATATAGTTTTAGTATCAACAATTGATCTGCTTGACTATACTGCATTGAATAATGTTAAGGCTATACATCTTCCTAATCCCATAGATATAGAACATTTTAGACCCGATACAGAAATGTTCAGGAGAGGTGGCAATGGTAAAGCTTTAACAATTGATAACGAAGCAACGGATATTAATATGGCATTAAAATACCTGAAAGAGAATAATTTTGATTCCGAAATCAATATTCATGATAGAATGAAGCAGACGATCAATTATCAAGAAATGCCAGAATTTCTTAAACAATTTGATACTTATGTAGATATTAGATTTATAAATAATAAGTTGATACCCGATCTAAGTAAAACTGCTCTAGAAGCATTGTCTTGTGGTCTCAATGTAATAGATCATCGATTGAATAATTTAAGTGGTCTACCCCCACAACATTGTCCTTTGATAGTCGTAGACACTTTATCCAGGATTTACAAAAACATTTTGAACTGATCTATTTCTATTTTGATCAATATATATTTTAGAGGAACATTTATTAAAAAAACAAATGTGGGTTATTGTAACCTTATCTAAGCTACTGTAGGCAAAATAACTGAAAAGGTATTAAGAAATTCTTGAAGTAGCAAAGTATAATGTCGTTTAAATAGTAGTAATATATGGAATCATACCATCTAAATGTTAATTGGTATATCATTTCACCTAAGCCACGATGCGTATGGTTTTCTAAATGCAATATCAAAGTAATGTTCTATTGATTTATTATAGTAACATGAACATGATAGATAGAATGATTTGCATGTAATCCTCAAATCATGTACAATCATAAATATTCAATTGAAATCATTTCACTAATTTTTGTAAGTATTTATTTGCCCAATATATAATCTACATAACCGAAATTTGAGAATTTTACATTTATCACATGAGGCTCTACCAGACTGGAGAATAGAAAAATCAGCTATTAGTGCATCGAATCGTGGGCACGAGGTAATATTTGCAGGATCTAAAACCTCACCATTTTATAAGAGAAAAGTTTTTTCTAAAATTTTTGAAGTCAATTGGACAGCTAAAGCAAGGTATGGAATTCCATATTACTGGAATTCCGTAAAGAAGCAGGTTGAAAGCATATTAAAAGAATCAAGGCCAGACATAATTCATGCTCATAACATTTTTTCTGCAAAAATGATTAAAGAATTCAATATGCCATTTATATATGATGATCACGAATATTGGTCAAAACATTCACAATTATTGATTGAAATTGAAAAATATACAGAGGTAGATAGCAATAGGACAAGCATTAACAAATTATTTCAGATACCAATTAGAATCAGAAGAAGGATTATCAATGGTCGCATAATTCAATTATGGACCAAATGGGAAAAGGAAATAGTAGGATCAAATCCAACAATAACCGTATCAAATAAGATTGCTGATGATTTGGGAAAAATAAATAGTTTCAAAAACGATATATTTGTGGTTCCTAATTTTCCAATGAAACATGAAACCGAGTCTTTTGAGACTCCTAAGTTATATGATAGATTATCAAGCGTATATGCGGGCTCCGATGGTCATAATATTACTAAATTACCTAATCGAAATATCGACGGGTTACCAGAATTATTTGATAATCAAGACTTAGGCGAGCTTTTTATTATAGGATGGGAAGGAAAATCAACTTCAAAAGTTAACTATATAGGTTTCTTAGACAGGAATCTAATGTTTAAAGAGATGTCAAAACACTCAATAGGACTTTTACCTTGGAAAAGACATTGGTCCCATGAATTCACTAGCCCAAATAAAGCATATGAGTATGCACATTCAGGACTAATAGTAATTTTAACATCTTCATTCAAGCCGGTAATAGAAATATTAGGAAAAAATTGTGTGACGTTTGATGGACATAAAGACTTGATTTCCAAGATAGAGTATCTAAAAGAAAATATGAATGAATTATACAAGAAAAGGATAGATATTTTTAATTACGCTAGAAGTAATCTGTTATGGGAAAATAATGAAAATAATATTTTTGAAGCATATAAAAGGTGCTAAATTTTAATAGCTAGGATAGCCAAGATATTATAAAAATCTATATCAAATTGAAATAACCATCCATCACAAGATAATAAGAACTTAAATCAGATTCGACAAATTTAAAAAACAAAATCTTTAAAAAAATTGATTATGATAATATCTGTTAATGGTAGCTATAATGTCATCTATGTTATGGTTTTTCCTTATATAAGCGGGGCCTTCACTAATCAGTCTATTCCTCTGTTGGTCACTTTCAATTAGATATTTTAGATCCTCCTGAAAGGTATTTTTCGTGGTTCTAAAAATAGGAGGTTTGTATTTTTCAAATAATTCATCTGAAACGTAAGCGATAACGGGTTTCCCTATAGCCATAGCTTCAAGTTCAAACTTTCCAAACCATCCTACATCAGGTAAAATTTTTCCAATAACAATATCAGAGGAAGCTATACGTTCAAGGGTTTCCTGATTAGACAATTTAAAAATTTCTACTATTTCACATTTATTTTCTCTTTTAACCCTATCCAAGATCTCAGAATAATAATCAGTAAATGTTGATGGAGAATTCTTATAATATGGATAATGAGCTAACCTTAATGGTCCATTTCTACTATCTAATTCTCTGCTAGTAACAATTTGATCAATCGCATCAATATCAACGGGATTCGGTAACCATATACCATTTGGGGTATACTGTAGCAGATCGGGAGTAGAAACAAGACAAGGATCAGGGTCATGCTTTCCCCTTATATCATTGCCATGATAATGTTTTAAATATATTTTTTCCTTACTTAATTTATCTAAGCTTCTCTTCAAAGAACCATAAGGGTAATGATAATGTAAGACATCGTAATGTTTTAGTTTTTTTAATATACTCCATCTTGAGAATGGAGATTTGTAGTTAATCAGAATACCGCCGAATTGATTATAGATCATTTTGTTGAAAACAAAAATATCTACTTCTAAACCTTGTTTTCTTTGATTTTTAGAGAGGATGGATGCCACACCAGAGATATTATTAATATGAGCTACCTTCAAGGTAAAAACACTATTTTATCTTAATTAGATAAAGATATTTAATCAAATATAATAAATCGTAGGATAAAAATCTGATTTAAAATATATCAAT
>DATEIH010000014.1:0-2864 GCA_035279165.1 Candidatus Nitrosocosmicus sp.
CCTAAGCATATTGGCTATATCTTTTAAGTGATGGTTACAAAACTCTTCTGTTATCTGTATTACCTGTTCATCGGTAAGGTGACTCATAGATTTGGCTAGTAGAACTTTCGAGAAATAAGCTAAACCAGCTTTTTTAGCAGGTTTATGCCATTGTATATATGATTTTATTATTTGATTTACCAAAGTATTAACACTTTCCATTTTTTGATCTGCTTCAGATCTTAGTTCATCTAAAATTGATTTTTCAATTCTAAAAGTCATACTCTCACTCTGTATGTTCTCTTTTACATCTTTTTTGACTTTGGGCATCCTTAATTATAATGATAACAGCACTTGCACTTAAATAATTGCATAAAAGTTATTTCAATTATTTTGAGTTATTTGTTACAAAATATTCACAATAATTAAATATGTGCTCAATATTTTAGTAATCAATGCCTGTTATGGATTGCAAAAACAGTCAACATCTAAAACCCCTATATAAGGTGATACTTGGTGCAAGAATTATCAAAAATTAATCTGGTTGAACAACAATCTAAGTATGAATTTGAAAATAAAATCGGAAAAATGATTGGTCTAGAGAATGCTGCAATAAAGACATTGAAAACGATTGCAGCCCTCAATAGAAAGGACCTAAAAGCAAATGTGAAGAAAAATATTGATGGAAAAGCCAATTCAAAATTAAATAAAATAAAGACCAAAAAACTTTCGAAGGTATTTGATAATATTGAGAGTTGTGAAATTAACCAAAGCAGGGTGGAGGAAATAGCTTTGGAGACCGAAAAGAGAGCTCTTGCAACTCTACGATATTACCTATTGGATACAGATATTAAAGAGCAGGATTGTGATGCTTATAAATCATCAAAATTCCTCTGTCTATCTCAAGAAGGGAACACTATAGAACATACCTGCTGCTATTTTTATTGATTGATATGCAATTACCAATCTAAGAGAAATTTAGTTACTATCTGCTCAAAAAACTTCATTTTTATGCCACATCATTTGATGTTATCATCAAGATCTAATGAATCCAATAATTCAAAATGAATCAAATGAATTAATCATTGTGAATTCATCGGATCCCAACATATTTGATGCAGGTAAGTCCATTCCTTAACTAATTTAATGAACCTTGCACCCATAAAGTCTAAAAAGAAACTATCTTATACCGAAAATAATTGAGCTATTTAACCTTTTGAAAAGGTTTAAAAATAGATATGTGAACAGAACATTGATTGCTTGAAAATGTCATTTATTGTCACTACAAGTATTATTAGCAAAAAAACATATGTAATGACGTTTGTTGTTTGGGCGGTAGTGATTATCGATGTTATATTTGGCACCTTTTTTGACGTTTTGGGAAAGCCTCTGACATCTTCTTTTGGTTTAATATTATTTGTAATAATGACTGTCATTGTATTTTTTGCAAGTCTGTACGCCCTTAGAGATTTTATGGTTGCGTTGCGTAAGAACTTTGAAGCTCCTTCGTTTTTTAATAGGTTATACAGGGCAACACCTATTTTTCTTTATGCAATTTTAGTCTTATTTGCAATCATGATAGTTGAAATGGTGACGCTTTCACAGTACAGTACTTACCTTATGATACTTATTCTGCTAATAAGTGCAGTATCCATCTTGTTCTTTGGTTTTCGTGCCTACAAATTCCTATCATGGTTTAATTCAAGTATCAACAAGCGACGCAATATCATGATATTAGCGTTTACCGTATCATCTATACTGCTTTGCATCAGCACGACAGTTGCTATCGCACTTGATATAAAGGAAATAGTCGTCTCGAGACCAACCACCATAGACGCAGATTTCCCTGCTAGCAATTCTATGGCAAGCAGACATTTGACTGATGTAGAACTTGTTATTCATCTCTATGGGTTTCTTGTCCCTCAAGTTACTGCTATTGCTATAGCAGAAACAGTTGCCGTTGCATTTTTCCTTCGTTATTTCAAGGATAAAATAGGAAGAGTAACATTTTGGATGCTCATAATTTTGCCACCTGTTCTTTTTTTAACTGGGGTGTTTGGTCCTCAATTTCTAAAGTCAACCGGTAGTGAATTTGTATACATGGAGGAGAAATTCCTTGTCTTCAGGATAATAGGTACCATAGGGTGGATTGCAGCTGATTTTGTAATAGCTTATGCCTATATTCTAGTTGCAAAAAATCTAAAACGGCAGGTTGGCTCCTCACCTGTCATTAACTATTTGATTATGGCAGCATTAGCAACCATTTTAATTTCTCCAACTACCAACAACTGGATAACCAACAATTCTTTTCCGCCTTTTGGAGCAATCCAACGCGCACTTATTGTATTTGCTGCTTTCCTTTTTAGCATGGGGATATACTCTGTGGCTCTTTCAGTGGTACAAGATGCTGATTTGCGTTATTTAGCAAGAAAATATGTAAAAGAATATGCTTTATTAGATACTTTAGGAAATGCACAGGAGAACGCAAAAATTATTCAAAATCTTGTTAATTTAATCCGTCAGCATGCAGATATCCTTGAAAAAAAAACCCAAGTAGCATCAATAATGCTAGATGATACGGAAGTTAGACGATATTTGAACATGGTAATTAATGAGACTCAAGCAATTAGGGAAAATAACGAGAGAAAGGATGATAAAACAGCGGCGGGGTAGTTTAAAGCTCTTTGTTTAATAATTCATACAGAAAGGCTTAGTCATATATCTATCGAAGAGAGGGGGAAAATCAAGATATGATGTCTACCATGCCTTACTCACTTACTCACTTATTCATCTAGTCAGATTTAGACTAATCCATCCTACTTTTATTAATGATTGTCACCAATGGATCACTACACGATAATTTCATCTTATATGGAACCATTCTA
>DATEIH010000015.1:0-2652 GCA_035279165.1 Candidatus Nitrosocosmicus sp.
TAACCTCTTGTGCATACACCATATACTAATCAGATTTCATCCGAATGTTTTAGAATTGAGTTTTGGTTTTTCAATGGATATTCCAATTTATATAAGTCTAACAAGCTAAATTCTTAACATTCACTCAGATAACAGTAGTTCAACTACTTTGAATTATTCTACTAAAAAAACCCTATTTGAAAGAAGCAGAGTCCAACTAATTTTGCTGATTGACATCAGTCTGATTTTTTTTCTCCAAGTCTCCAGTTGCCGTAGAATTGCTTCTAATGCTATTTGAAGCAGTACTCTTCTCATCACCACTGTTAGAGGAGGAGTCGCTTGATGTTGAAGTGGAGGTTGTGCTCTTCTCATCACCACTGTTTATTTCCTCAACGGTTTGTTCAAAATTTCTACTCAAGGAACTAAATACGCCTTCATTGTTTTGATCTGTTACCTCAATAGACATTCCAATAAAATCGTTCATGAACGGATTAATAGAAAAAGCAAAAATGACATATAAACACAATAGTACAGTTAACGATAAACTCTGGGTTTTTACTAGTACCAAGTCCTTAGATCCCTTTAAATTGAATTATAATATTCAAGATATAATTGTTAAGTATGATTTATCAATAACATTATTCATAATCATCTCTGCTATTTTTTTTACAAGATACAAAAAATTATAATTGATCGTGTCAAAGTCATCACATGAACACCTCATTGCTGATTTTGATGTCATTTATTTTTATAATTCTGATAAACCTGCAAATTCACTTTGATTCTATATCTTTTACAGACAAACTAATTTTGGCTGGATTGACAAATATTGACTACGACAAATCACTATTAAACAATAAGGTACTGGCCCAGGAGGATGACAAGAAGTTCATATCAGGATTCAACACAGGAAGCTATCCAATAGGAATAGCCTTGAATCCATTTACTAATAAAATCTATGTTGCAAATCAATACTCCAATACAGTTTCGGTATTTGATGCCAAAACGGATAAACTGGTCAGTACCATTCAGACGGGAATATTTCCCTATAGTATAGACGCGAATCAATTTAATAATAGAATTTATGTGACAAACAGAGGTTCAGATGATGTTACGGTTATTGATGGTGCTACAGATTCGGTGATAGACAATATCAAAGTTGGTAAATCTCCAGTTCAGGTTGCAGTGGATCAATCAAGTAATTGGGTGTATGTTACAAACATTGATTCGAGTTCAATTTCGGTCATTGATGGAATAACCAATAAGGTTATCAGAACGATTAGCGGAATAAGTACTCCTTACGGTATCGGCATTGATCCTGTATCCGATAAACTGTATATTTCAAACATTGCTAATGCAACCATCACTGTCATGGATGAAAATAATTACAATATCGTTAAGAACATCCCTGCTGGCAATTCTCCAGTAGGAATTGACATTAGTGACAAAAGAAACCTGGTTTATGTAACGAATTACGCTTCAAATTCGCTTTCAGTGATTAATGGAACTGATGGCACTGTGGTAAAGACTGTTCAAACTGGTCAGTTTCCGGTAGGAGTGGAAATAAATCCTGTCTCAAGCAAGGTATATGTCAGCAACATAGGATCAAATACTGTAACCGTAATAAACGAATCATCCTTGGAGAAAATTAAAGATATCCCAGTAAACCCTTCCTCGATTACTAAGAGAGAAGGATACCCTTCTACTATTCCAACAAATATAAAATTCCCATTGATTGCAAGTTTCGTAGCAGTAGATCCCATAACTAACCTAGCGTACGTCACTAATACAGCCTCCAATACTCTTTCATTAATAGACGGAAAAGAAGATGAAAGCATAGTGAGGATAGGATTTGAGACTAGTCCGGAAAATGCTGGGTTCATAGAATGCAATGGTATAAAAAATCTGAATCAAAATACTACTATTATTACAACTAACAAGGAAGCAACTTGTACGGCGGTACCTGAGAGGGGATACACATTTGATTCTTGGTCAGGTCTTACAATCAGCACAGAGAATCCGCTAAAATTCAAATCAAGCGAATATGGTAACATTGTTGCCAATTTTAGACCAACACTCTCGACTGAACAATACATTTTCCTTATAGGAGGTATTACCGGTATGGCATCCGTTTTACTTGGTTGGTTTTTTAAGGGCGGTCAAAGAAGAAAGTTTAACAAACTAATTCAGGTAACTAATAAAGCCATACAAGATGCCGATGTAGGTGATAAAACCGAAAGCATTATCAAATTAGAAAACCTTAGAAGAGATATTTTTAATACTTATAGGCGGGGCTCACTTACTGATTTTCAATTTGATTTTCTTGATAAGAGATTAATCAATTATATAAATAAAATCAGTAAATTATGATAGCTGTGTCGCTTAAACAGCGGTGCTTCTTTGTTATTTTCTATATGAGAATTAAACAAGAATTTTTGATTTTTGTTGATATTTATTGAAAAAAGATGTTTATGTCTATGAATAACTATTCAAAAATTAGATATTATTCATCTCTATGCCGATTATTTAACGATAGAATTAAAAAGCATAGACAAACCTGCTAACCCCAATATCTATAACTTGAGTATATCGTAAATAATTTTTGTGACCGTATATGAATCCCCTTTATTTTATTATTGATTAATTTTAGGCAAATTTCACTATATCCTGACC
>DATEIH010000016.1:0-6947 GCA_035279165.1 Candidatus Nitrosocosmicus sp.
TCTAAGAATAACACCAAAAATAATCACGACTTAATAATTCTGAACGTATTGCCAAAGATACATGCAACATTTGGAATCACTACCCCGATCAAACCAGATAAAGATACTAAAAGTATTTCATTTGATCAATATACTAAGCAAGCTAATAAAATAATAGAATCAGAATGGATTAAGAATCTAGAAAAGCTCAAAGCAAAATACGAGAAATTCGGAGTGCATATAAGTACGAAAATTCTCAAAGGAAGTCATTCTAGTCGTTATGTTGCATACAGTATCATAAAATTTGTAAAGGATCAAAATGTAGATCTCATTGTCCTAGGAAGTGTCGGCTTAGGAGGAGTTTCGAAAAATAAATCTCTTGGTAGCGTTACTAGAAACATTACGGAAATCTCTACATGTCCAGTTTTAATCGTACCCTGATAGGAAGAAATATTCCTTTGTTTCAACGATTCATTCACTGCAACGGCCAAATGAACAGTTATTTCATCTCAATTTAGATTCTCTATATTTTAACCAGAAATAATAAATTAGTTGAAACTGATGGTTGTTTTTTTCTTTATTTCTACATTCCCAATAGCATGTAAATACCATTGTAGCTATACATACGGTTTTAAAGTGTACGTTAATGTCCATTAAACACGGTTATTTGTTCAGTTACATTTAGTGTCTGTGCTTGTGCCTGATTAATTGCTTGAGTGAGAATTGAACTATATACTGAAATTATGGTACTATTAATACAGCCATGTTCCAAACATTCCAATTGTCGCTTTCGTACTGTTTATTTTACTATGTTTTTTCCTTTTATATTGACAAGAAAATAATGTTACTCTTGTTTGCGCTTTTTTCATAATAATTCAAATAAAAAAATAATCCCTCATTTCAATACTGTTGTTGTGTTAATGATAGAACAGGTACGCTCTCTTTCCTGTCCGTGTGTCTTTTCTGTTTGTAGTTTGAATATCATGTTAGTGAAAGAAAGATTTCTATTATGTCGTTCACAGTTTCTGGATATTGTTGCATCACCCCGTGACCTGCACCTTTTAACTGTATTAGCCATGCACCTGGTATTTTTTCTGCTATTTTTAATGAATTAATTGGTGGAGACGTAATGTCGTCTGTGCCAGTCATAACCAAAACAGGTTTATCTATGCCGGATATGCTATCACAGGAACCTTTCCATTTGCCCAGTGCCTGACCATATTTCAAAAGATTTTCCTGGGAGACTTGAGGAAGGACAAAAGTACTGTTTAAAGTATCAATATTTTCTTTTATCCATTTATCAGGAAACAAAGCATGTAAGAACAACGTAATATTTGCTGTTCCGTTTTGCATACTTTGTAGATCTCTTGGGCTGAGTTGTGGAGGTAAAGATTCTTCTCCTCCGCAAGATGAGGCAACTACAATAAGATGTTTTATATTTTCGGGATGAGATAAGGCAAGTTCTTGCGCAATCATTCCACCTAGAGAAAGACCCAGTACATCTATTGGTTTTTCTATCTCTAATGCCTCTATCAACCCAACTGTATCATTAACAAACTGGTTCATTGAAAAAGTTTTGTTACCAGTAGTTGTTTCTCCAATTCCCCTATTATCAAATATAATGATGGTATGATTCTCTGCCAAGTTATCTAGTATTGGTCCCCACATTTCCATAGTCATCGAAAAACCTGGAATGAGCAAGATAGGATCTCCTTTTCCAAACAGATCGTATGCAATATCTATGTCCCCGACTCTAACCTTTTGAGAGGTGCCGTTATCCATTATTGTAGCAGTATCATGATGAGAAGGAAACAGTGAACTATCATTTTTAATTTGCCTATTTTTAGTCTGATCAGCAACATCTGGGCTGCTATTATTAATATTAATAATGGTCTCAGTAATTGTTTGCTGAACTTCCTTATTAATTGCTGATTGCAATTCATCCTGGCTTTGTCGAATTGATTGATCTAGAGATGTTGTTGCATGAATTGAGTTGGTTCCTAAACTATATACAAGTAAACTACTTACAAGACTTGTCACAATAATACTGATAATTAATGCCGATGAATCAAATTTAGAGATTTTCATGAATTGTTTACTTCAGTCTTGTTAATAAGATTTAGAAATCAGAATGGATACTTTTGTTGTTGGAGAATCCTTTGTCATGCTCCTAATTATATTTTATTTTCATAAACCAATACTGTAAAATCAAATCCATTATATCAAGCGTTACTACTATTAAAACAACATTCGATAACTATGAATGAATAATATTAAGTACCTCAGGATGGAAAATTTCTTGTGGCTTTTAGAAACAAGTATCCTCAATGAAGCTTCGAGTCATCAGAGGTATACAGAAATAAGGGCCATCAAAAATTTTGTATTTATTACAATGTAATCCTGTAATTTACCTCTAAGAATATATTATCGATGAAATCCAGATGCTTATCAGTAGATTGAAAATGATGTTAATATTAATTAAAATGCATCTGTTATACTGAATAGATATATTTTATGTTTTAAAGCTAGTTTCAAAAAAACCTATTGTTTGAAAATAAAAGTTTGCACTGAATTGGGTTCTACTTGTATGTTGTTCAATACTTTGTAAGTGCAATTCTTGATTCTCTAGCGTTGATGACTTTCAAGTGAAGGTAATCCTTGCTTGTAGTTTATAGTTATGCTTTCCCCTTGCTGGTAAGGACAATTATCAATGGATCTAGGCACCCCATCTGATGGTTCTACAATGCATGTATTACCCTGCTTAATTTGTACTGTAACACTCTCTTGGATACTTGAACTAAAAAGTTGGGTTAAAGAGCCTCCCATAAGCATAAAAACTACAACTACGCCAGCTATAACAAAAAGTACAGCCAACCATTTGGGTGAAAGTTCAAAATCCATGATAATACATATACTGTAGAGTTTTGATGTAATTATAATGTTCCTTTAAATAACCTTTCTTTGATTACATAATATTGAAGTATTGGAAGTGACTGAAGTAAAGACAATCAAAGTTCCTGTTCTTTAAGATAGCATTTACAAGTCATGAAATAATACGTTTATTTAACAATTAATATACTGGAGATTCAGGACCGCAATAATGATCCAGAATATATTAGTAACAGATGATGGGACCGAGGTTTCAAACAGGGCAGTTGAAGTGGCATCTGAAATTGCTAAACCGTGTAATGCATATATAACATTACTTCATGTTGTTGAACTTATTGAGGACCCAAATAGCATGATATTTGGAAACAATAAAGACCTGATTGAAAAGGCTAAAAGGATGAATTTAAAGACAACAAAGGAAAACCAATGGAACAAAAGAGTACAACAACATATCAATAAGTTAAATCAACGAAATATATCTTATGAGCGCATCTGCTTAACTGGAAATATTGCAGAAAAAATTCTCGACTATGCATCTACTAATAAGGTAGATATGATTGTCATGGGTAGCAGTAATAGACTAAAAGGCATTTCGAAAATAAAAGCACTGGGTAGTGTTACTAGGAGGGTCTCAGAACTTGCGAATTGTCCAGTTCTCATAGTTCATTGAACAATTTCTATTTTTTATTTATTCAATATTTAATAGGTTTTAGAAGAGTTGGTTATCTCTTTGAATAACTAATCCTATTTAGTTGCAGCAAGTAGAGTTCTAAAATTATAACTAATTACATACTTTTCATTTTATCTAATCTGTTACATCATATATTTGTAATAGAATACGAAAATAATATTCTTTATGCTAATAATCATGTAGTCTATCAAACCTTTTGTATATGAGGTGAATACACAAGTTAACCAATCCTTATATTCTTTGAAATAGAAACTACGAAATAGAATTGAAAAAGTTGTTAAGCGTTTAATATATTGTCTGCTTGCGGTGGAGAAGTTGGATGAGGTATAGCCAATTCAAACGAAATAACAGTAAAAAGATTTGTATCTTTTGTATAACTGCAAAATGATTCTATGCTCGTCATCATCTGGAAAAATGTAATCAACTGAAAAATTTTCCATCAATAACAGGTTTAAGATTATTTTCGAATTTTATATAATTGTCCGTCATGATCGGTTATGATAACCCAGGTATCCAGGTCTTGATATGGTGTGATGGAGTTATTAAGGTGCGTCAACTCAAATAGCATTTTCGTAGTTTCATCAAGAACGGGGATTTTTGGTACAAGTTTTATGGTGACATTCAAATTATCTCTTTCACTTATGCAATTGTCATTTTTGATGATTGACGACTGGTCTCATTTAATGAAATAGCTTTAGTAGAATTAACTTCAAAATTCAAAAAACATAAAAGAAAAAACTATTATCACCACTACTACTAAATTACCATGCTTACACATATACAAACGATTTAAGTAACACTTTAGAATATGTAGATTTTCGCCAAAGCTCCGTTATTTGATGGCAATACTTATGAAATACAAGCGGCACTATTCACATATATCAATATGTTTCCAAAGACAGATGATAATATTCCCGTTCTTGATCAGATAAGGGATAATGACACCATAGCAATTTCTGGTTTTAATATGGCAACTACTCCAGAGTATTTAATCAATCAACTATATAATAAATATCAGAGATCAGGCCATCCAAATAATCTGTTCATAATATCAGACGCTTTACCTGCTGTTCCCGGAAGAGCACTTGATTATGTTGCCCAGAAGCTATATCAAGATGAAGGTCAGAATTTTTTGAAAGGCTCGCTGATGCCTTTCTTAGGTTTTTCTCCTTGGTTTCAGAAGCTTGTTGTCGACAACAGGATTGAATGCTACGGATGGCCAATAGGTATAACTGCATACTGGTTTAGAGAGATAGCATCCGGAAGGCCAGGACTTTTAACAAAGATAGGCCTAAACACATTTTTGGATCCAAGAAAAGATGATGCGGCCTTAAATGAATTCTCTAAATCTCACTCAACCTGCAAAGTGGAAATTATAAAGATAGATGATGAAGATTACCTCTTTTATAAAGCACCCAAACCTAATTTTGCTTTAATCCGAGCTTCATTTGCTGATGAAATGGGAAATGTATCTATGAAAGAAGAAGGTATACGTGGAACAGTGCTTAGTATAGCACAGGCCACCAAAGCTAGACCAAAACAGGGTAAAGTAGTATGTCAAGTACGTTGGATTACAAAAACTGGAACAATTAATCCTCGAGATGTTGATATACCATTTCCGCTAGTTGATCATACTGTAGTTTCTCCGGCAGAATATCACTGGCAAACTGGATCTGTTGCTTACGATCCACGATTATCTAATGAAATAGTATCCCCAGTCAGTCATAATTTAGATACTATCATGAGTACCGATGAGGGTAAAATGTATGAAAAGGTTATTGCTAGAAGAGTAACATTAGAGTTTATTAAGCTTGTAAAACAGAAAAAGGAACGGGTTTTGATAAATTTAGGAATTGGTATTCCCGCATTAATCTCGCCAGTTATCCATGAGGAAAACATAATGGAAATTGTCGTATCTGTCATTGAATCTGGACCATGGGGAGGGATTGCCTTATCTGGAAATGATTTTGGATTAGCCATTAGCTCATTTGCATTGTCTACTATTCCTGATATGTTTTCTAATTTTGAAGGAGGGATAATTGATGCTGCATCACTAGGCTTTTTACAGATTGATAAATATGGAAATGTAAATCCTTCAATGTTACCTAATCGTCTCTTTGGAACAGGAGGGTTTCCAGTTATTGCAGGAGGAGTTTCCAAAATCTATTTCGCTGGATCTTTTACAGGGGGGAAAAAAGAAATCGATGTTACTGATAATGGAATTAGAATAGTGAGTGATGGGCCAATCACCAAATTTGTTGAAAACGTTTACAAGATTTCTTTTAGCGGATATCAAGCAGCTAAATGTGGGCAGGAGATAATGTATGTAACCGAAAGAGCAATATTCAGACTTGCTGAAAATGAATTAGTATTGGAAGAGATTGCTCCTGGCATAGACATAGATAAATATGTTTTATCTCGGATGGATTTCAAACCTAAGATTTCAAAAGAAATCAAAGAAATGGATATTCGGCTTTTTGGAAAATCTTCTATGAATATCAAGGATGATCTGAAGGGTTCCCTTTAATCTCCATTTTATTTTGTGAGCCATTTAGTAAACAACTTGTCAATATCAAATTATCTCTATTGCTAGACCATTGGCTGATTGATAAAACCTCAAGAACTGTAATAAAACTATATATTATGTAATAATAATTACATCATGTATGACATATGACATAGCTCCAAATGAGTGGATTAACAGATTTTTTCATGCAGGTTTTGGAAGAGCCAGGGGAGGAGGACCATTACATACGAGAGGTTTGTTTGCAGATTTTGATGATATCCATCAAGAAATGAATAGGATGTTTGATGTATTCAACAATATTTCAAATAGTGCCCCAAAAGAACTTTTAAGGGAATATAAAACAAAAGAAGGTAATAAGGTTCGAGAAATAGGGCCAATCGTTTACGGATATTCAATGACTATTGGACCTGACGGTAAACCTCATGTACGGGAATTTGGAAATCTAAAGCCCAAGAGTAACAACAAATTAAAAAACATGCGTGGACAATCGGATCAATCATCAGCACAGGTGTCTGCAGAAAGAGAGCCACTAGTTGATGTGAACACTAACGATAAAGAGGTCAAAGTAATATTAGAAATGCCTGGAATCAAGAAAACAGATATTCAGATAAAAGCATATGATTCTCAGGTTGAGGTAACAACATCAAACGATGCTCAGAGAAAATATCATAAGAATATAGACTTGCCAGAGCTAGCAGATATCGAGACTGCAAGATCGGTATACAACAATGGTATATTAGAAATAACTTTTGACAAAAAGAAAGCCAACAAACCAGCAGGTAAGGAAATCAAAATAGATTAGTTAGTCTCAAACCAACCTTTCAGCCCTCTTTATCTATTACTTTTTATTTGGATACCCAT
>DATEIH010000017.1:0-9410 GCA_035279165.1 Candidatus Nitrosocosmicus sp.
AACCTGTTTGAGCGCTGCTGCACTTTCCGTTATATTCTCTGCATATTTGCTTTGCGTCGCTTGAAAAAAACCGGATTTTTTATCGGCATTACAAGTACTTGCAGCTCCACTATTCCCATCAGAACCAATGCACTTGTC
Source organism: Candidatus Nitrosocosmicus sp. (assembly GCA_035279165.1). Taxonomy (GTDB): domain Archaea; phylum Thermoproteota; class Nitrososphaeria; order Nitrososphaerales; family Nitrososphaeraceae; genus Nitrosocosmicus. The sequence goes on from DATEIH010000017.1 coordinate 139, forward strand.
TCCCTTTACAAATCCTGTCGTTGTTGAATACACTGAGGCTATGATCGCTGTTAGTAGTCCGGTTGAAGTAACAATAGCAAATATTGTCAATAACTTACATTCACTTAATTTTTCACTGAAACATTTCCTATGATTCAAATACATAGTTATTAGGAACATAATTCTAATGGATAACAATTTATCAAAAGATGCATAAATGTATTCAATATATTCAATGTAATCGTTCTATTTTATTAACCCTTACCTCCATAAAATACACACAATGATGAATTATATTTCAATTCAGATAAAAAGAGTGTAATGTAGGCAATGGCAATGATTCTCTCAACCTTTTTGTGGACATGTTGGATTGTTTCATCTATTATAATTACTTTAATAGGATATGGAAAATAATTGAATATCAAAGTTTCAACAAGTATCCTAGTAATTATTGTATTATTAGGAGTTTCAGCAAATACAATGGTATACGCACAACAAATCATAACTCCACAACAACCAACGGCAAATATAGTTAAACCAACACAAACATTAAATTCAAATCCAAATTCAAATTTTAATAGTAATTTTCAATCTGCAAGTATAGACTTAAATAATCCAATAGGCCTGGGACAATATTTAGAAAGTAACTTCCTAATTAATTGTCCTACAGGAGTAGGTATTTACCAACGATCTCTTATCACAAATGAAATAGTTCCTGTTTGTGTGACTAGTGATATGACCAATCAACTCTTTAATATTGATTTTAATGTCAAAGATGATGACAATGATGACAATGATGACAATGATGATGACAATAGAAGACATCACAGCAATGACAACAAACACAGACCTGATCGAGATTGTTTATTCAATGCTTCTTTAGAAAAATGTAATCCAGATAAAGACGGTAACTGTCCTAAAGATTTTAACTTGAATGAAGATGATAACTGTTTTCCGGATCATCATGAAACAGGTTGTCCTTCTGGGACTCATGGAGTAGATGACGACGAAACAGGACAATGTTATCCTAACAAGAAAGGATGTCCTAGCGGTACGGAAATGAACAATAAAGGTAACAATTGCAGTACCGTTCAACTAACAGAAGAACAGAACCAAGAACTAATAGATCAACAAGCTCAATTACACCTAGAACAAGTGGAAGCAACAGTACCAGAAGGAAAGATTACCAAAATAATGGAACATCCATATAGTACAACAATCTATAGAGAAGGTCAAGTACCTCTTAACGTTGGAAATGAAAGAACGCCAAGTGTAGACGATGAAACAAATGACAAAATGTTACAAGCCATTGACGATATGGAAATAGGCGGAAAAAGTACTGCTACCACAGCAGGAGATCAATCACAACCAGTAGATACATTAGCAACTTTAGATAATACAGCAACAGCAGCAGAAACAACAACAGAACAACCGACAACCACAGAACCAACAGAGGAGCATGATGCAGACGAGGATATAAACGAGAGTGATACCGATACCGATACCGATACAGACGGTGATAGTGGCGATAGTAGTGGCGATAGTAGTGGCGATAGTAGTGGCAATGATGAGGGAGATGACGGCGACAATGGTGAAGAAAGTGAAGAATAATGGAAATATGGACGATAATAATCCTGATAATCGGTGCGATAATAGCCATAGTTATTAATATTTGGAATAAAAGAAATCCAGTTAATAATAACCGACAACAATTCAGAAATGTACCTCCGAAATATCTCTATCAATTACCCGAAGAGCAGGCAAGGGAAGAAGCGTTACGTAGCGCACATCGAATAAAAGATCAACAAGAAATAACCAGGATCGTAAGAGAGTTAGATATGCGTGATGGAAACAACAATGACATGAATAGCCCAGTTATATGCAATGAGATAATAAACTTAAACAAGTCAATTAGATTTGTAGGAGTAGTAAACAATTTGGGTACGTTGTTGGTCACATCGTACAGAAAGAAATTAGCACCCCTCATGACAGAAGAAGAGACTAAAAATTATGCAATGCAGGCAGTACTGAGAGCTGCAACAAGAGAAGACTTTGTAAAAGAACTGGGTAAGCTTAAACACTCTATCGGAACATATGATAGGCAGATATGTGCCACAGTTCCAGTTATAATGGAGGAAAATCTTCAAACTCAGGCTAAATTCTATCTCCTACTATCATTTGACATTGATGCTAACGTTAAAGATATTATAGAAAATGAATTGTTACCCTATATTGGTAAGAATTTAGAATTATTTAATTGATAAAAAGTGTTTTATTTATCACAAATGGTTTAAACTTTAACTGTATCATCGGTATGGCTATACTGTATCATTTGTGATATTTACTATTCTTCAGACTTTCAAAAACAGTATACTATTCATACTTGCCCAGATTCCAGTCGTAATCCAAAACCAATGGACCCGGTGGTTTCCTCTGCGTTTTGATCATCAAAAAAATTTATTTATTTCCATTCTATAACTAGTTTGTTAACCTTATTAGAAATTCATGGTTTAACTAAGATATTATTTCCAGACATTAAAATACAATGAATTTTGAATTCTTTTTATACACAACTTTTGAAAGTTAATTGCTGGATATGAAGGCCATTGTAGCCCTGATTGGAAGCGCCGCGACATCATCACATCATCTCAAGTATTTTGATTCAGTATAAGATGTCAAAAATTACAATACGGAAAAAACTATATACAAATTATTACCAAATAAATGATCAGTAAATTTGGACGGGTGGGAGTTAAATCCCTTCGGGGAGTGGGGTTCTAATACAATTTAATGATAGGTCGGATAGTCAAATTAAAGAGATAAAGATCTATAAGACTAATATCCATTAAAGTCCATCCTGCTTGAGATTTGAGATTTGAGATTTGAGATTTGAGAATAGATGATGAGAAGACTAACCCAATTTAGCATATGCAGGCATTGGATCTTAATATTGAGATCTGTTGGCGCGCATCTCAAGACCTTTATTGGCTCACGCCAAAGCCTACATCCTTTTGCAGAAGGAAATACATATACGTAAATTCATAATAAATTATTTTCTAAAGCGGAATTTTTTACCTGTGCTTTTGAAATTGTTTTATCATCCTTTAGTATTGATGACAATTTAAAGACATAATTTATTAAATTTCGTTCTGACAGTCAATCAATTTGTCATGCCTAAAGGATGTAAGGAAAATTACTCATCTATGCTTCATATCATATTAGTTTGTAGTATTTGCTTCATAAACTAGTTTAACAATATCTCTTCCAGGGTTTAACAATACTTCTTTACAGGCTATAGGTAAATTCTTTGAATCTATCTTTTTTTGGTAATCATTGTATGCATCCAAGACCTCCTCCTTTTTCATCTTGTACAATAATTTCTCAGTTGTAATAATCTCGCGAGCTTCTTTAATGATTTGATCGCCTTCCTCCATAGACATAATCCCATCTGAAATCAATTCTTCTATTCCAAAAATTAATTCCATCCTGTTAAGAGAAATCCGTGCATCAAATTGACCTGCTTGTATCAATTTTTTGACGCTGGTCGGAGTAAAGTCAGTAACTTTGCCAAATGTTGCTTCAGACGTTTCAAGTCTATCAATCCTCCACACTTTTGATATTCTTGGTTTTCCTAAAAAGAGATCTCTGTTGGTTGTAAATTTATACTCATTTACCCTCCCAATTGTCTTGGCTTTTTTATTAAGGATCTCATTGACTTCGTTGAAAAGACCTTTGGATCTTGCGAGATCTATTAGATCTCTAGTCATGTTCACAAAGTCGGTAAAGGCATAGGCTACCTGCTCATCGTATGAGGTTCTATCATGAAAAAAGATATCATTTTCTCTATCATCCACAAGGTCCTTCTCAGTAGGAATATCTTTAGGAGTAAGAGGATGCAAGTTGACTATAAATACTTCAAGCTCAGGAGTACGGGCTATCAATTCACTGCAATTTTCATTCTCTTTCTTTTTCTGTTCTATTCGTATAAGCTCTATCCAATAATTTTTATGTGCTGTTAACAGCTCCCTTAATGGAGTATTACTAAGATAGCCACCATCCCATAGTTGGCGGTAGGTTCCAGTATTAAAATCCTCAATATGGGGATGATCAATAGCATATTTACCCAAAGCACTCGCTAGCACCTGGTCTATCCCTATTCCATCATAGAAAATCAAATGTCTATTTTCAGAGTTTCCATATTCAGAATACCATCTACCTTTTTCATTATTTTTATTTTTAGTATGCTCTTTTTTATCTAAATTTACATTACCATTATTAGCCATCTTATCAATGCCCATGACATCCAGTCCATAATTTTTGATCGGTGCCTCATGCAGTTTCTCATAACTATCAAAGACTACTGTAGAGCTAAAGTCTTGAATATCAACGCTTGTGAGTAAAAGCCTTGGTTGTCCCTCTTCAAGTCGGGTTTTTATGGGAAAGTCTACAAACTTGGATAAATAATTTTTTAATGGTGCAAAATCATATTTCCACCATGGTAAAAAGTCAGTAAAAGGATTTAGGAATTTTGAACCCATATGAGGAACAGATCTAAACATGTTAGGAACACCACGCGGGGTAAAAGCAAATTCAAAAATGGACCAAAATCTCCTGGCATTTTCTGTATCGGCTAAATCTGGATTGAATATTCTCATATATTCCCAAGTGGATCGAACAAATGAATTCTTGTGAAACAAACTGTCAGCTATTGAAGAACACATAAGACCATCCCAGAATTCTAAAAGTGTATTATCGGAACCCTCCCAACTATTATTTTTTAGGTAATGACCCATCAAAACACTGGAGTTTATGGCACCTATTGAAGTCCCTGCTATAATATCGAATAATTGTCCATCCAAACTCTCCTTCCTGGCTTTCTTGTAGATTTGTTGATAAGTACCCACTTCGTATGCACCTAGTGCGCCCCCACCTTGGAAAACAAGAGCTCGCATAATAATTAGCCTCATTTTCTGATATTTATAACATTTTCCAAAGGAGCTTATTCACTAGATTAACTTGTGAAATAATTTTTCTTGATTTTGATGTGTGTATAAATCGCAGTAATATAATTATTAGGATATTAGAAGAATAAAAAGAAAAAAATTAGCTCTGTGCAGCTGCATTGCTACCAGAGTTTTCTTGGTTTTGGACGTTGATGTTGCTACCAGAGCCTATTGTATCTCCACCAGAAACTACCTGGCTGTTTTGGCTAGAGGATTGTGATTGGCTGATGCTTTGGTCTGCAGAGTTGCCACCATTTCCATCATCATTATCGTCTTGTGCTAATGCGTTGTTTCCACTGTTCTTTTGATTTTGGAAGCTAACGTTATTACATGAGAGAAATGTAGTTCCACCAGAAGCACACAAGGCATTTTGAACTGAAGCTTGTGATTGAGATATTGATTGCTGTGCATGATTGCCTTTTTTCTTTTTGGTTGCAAAGGCATCATCCATAGCCACAATGGGACTTGCAAAAAGGGCTAATGCGACCACTATTGCGATTGATGCTACAATGAGTTTGTTTTTGTTTTGGTTGTGAATATTTTTTGTTTTATTCATAGTTTTGATATTCTAAAAAAAATATATGGGATTTGCTAACTAGGTGCAATACTCTAATATTCTAGCACTTTTAGAATTAACAAAGTCATGGAAGCATAAACTAGTAGGATTCTGCAGCATCGAATAGCATAATGAATTCTTTGACTTAATTATGCATATTAGTGCTTAATATTGGAGATATTATTGTTAATACATAGTAACAGTCTGGGCGCGTGAATTAGTACAGAATTTGCATATTATTATCAAATTCTTAATAAAGGAAACTAAGTCATGATGAATAAATGTATCTACTAGATAGTTGTTGTAGTAGCAGTGTTTGTATTTGTATTTGCAATACTCCTTTCTTCCAAGTCCAAAGATACATTATTATAAAAAGAATCTGATGAAGAAAAATTATTGGCTCCTTGTGATTTTATAGATACTCCCCGATCCAATTGATACTACATAAAGATATCCATCTGGTCCAACAACCAGATTGCTTATTTGGCCAAAGCCCTCGCCAAAGATTATCGAACTAGCGATTGGAAGATCGGACGATGCTATAGTCCTTGAACTTAAAGATGGAGGTAGTTCCAAATGAGTTCTGTCTGAATTCAAGCTGAAATTATATATTCTGCCGTCTAAAAAGCCCCCCACGAATAGTTGATTCTGATATGTCTTGCCAAGCTTATCAGATGGCAAGAATTTCAATCCTGTAACCACAGGTTTTTTGAACCACACAAACTCGGGATCCTTGTAAATTCCGTTACCACTGAAGTTGACTAGTGCAGAGGGAACTGCTGGAGATTCTACACTCATTCCAGTAATCATTCCATATCCGCTGTTGAATCCTGGTTTTACAATGTTTAGCTCATCATTATGACTACCATCATTTTCTACATCCCACAAGTTGTTTGTTAATGGGTCAAAATCAATACCATAGCTATTCTCTATTCCGTATGCATAATAGAGGTTCAACGGATATGTATTGCCCAGTATTCCCTCTCCGACAGGCTGACCATCCTGTGTTATGTGAAGAATTCCTGCCCTTCCATCTATGACAGTGCTATTTCTATAGTTTAGTGTCATTGTCTGTGGGACATATTTATCGGTGCCAACAGAGCCTATAGTCACATAGAGGTCATTGTCTTGGCCAATTGTGATGGCACCACCATTGCCCCACGAGTTAGGAATTGCAGGCAGGTCAAGCAAAAGCTGGGGATTGATCAGTTGATCATTGACAAGTTCGTAACGATAAAGTCTGTTTCCTAATGGTGTACTGCCATCACCCTTATCCTCGGTATAAAATAAGAACACAAATAGTGGTGATTGAGAGATGTTAGTAGAATTAGAGATATTATTGTTGTTGATATTCGTATTAGAAACAGCGATCCCCAACATGCCTTGAAAGAATCCATTTGAAACATTAACCTTCAACAAGGGTTCCTCTGATGTGATACCATTAACCACTCTCTTAATAGTTCCGTTCTTCTCGAGGATCAAAAAGTCATTGTCTTTTATGAAAGCCATATTAGTTGGCATGTCGAGATCACCAAGAATCTTTTCTACCTTGAGGCTTGGATCCTTGAGGTAAGGCATCTCACTGCTGCTGTTGTTGTTCGGTTCTTTGACTTCTTGAGCAAGGATAACAATGCCACCGTTCAATAAAAACGAATGAAAGAAAATTAGCAGTAAGCCAAAAGCAACCAAAAAAAACATAATATATAGTTGGAAACGCTTCAATATTGCATAGTTATTGTATGATGCTTTATAAATATGCCATTGCGACCAATAAATAATCGGATTATATTATGTCATATTATAGATTTTGCGATAAGATAAAAAATCTTACTTTATTTATAATTCAGTTAAATTAGGTTGTTGAAAATGAATTTTTCAAGAAGCATCAGATTGTAATTCATTTCTATTTGGTTAGTCAAGTATCAACCAGAGTTGAATTTTAGTCATTTTCTGAAGATCTCATATTTGTTTGAATATGTCCATGGGGATACGATTCAAGGTTGAAGCCAATTCAATAAAAAACAATATTGAACTAACAAATCCATTCACAATTAGGTATGTGACCTGATTAAATCTATATTGCTCAATCAGATACAAAATTTGGAGCAAAAAGATGATTTTGAATGTATAATAAAGTCCTACATTGACTTTAGTATTTATTTTCATTCTAAAGGTAACAATAATTTAACAAAAATATAAGTGCATCAGGCTAAGGAGTATCATGAACGATGTATAAAAACGCAATAAAGAGACCAGGATCTAAGAGATGTATTTAAGGTAACATTCTTACACTCACTTTTTGTTATAATTAATTTGTCTAATTATAGTCAATTCCTTCCGGAGGAATATTTTTGATCATTGTCTCTATAGTACTAACGATTTGTTCAAAGGTATCATCCTTTAATATATACCTACTTATTGTTATTGCTTTACGAACATCTTTTAGATTATTTGCAATGAGTACAGTCGCTATTATTTCGGCTGTTTCAGGAACAAACTTATCTTTTAGACAAAACTTAACGCATTCTACAAATTCTTCGTCAGAATATGGAGGTAAATGATATTCTATGAATCTTGACCTTACTGGTCTAGGAATGTCTAAATCATTTGTAGTGGCAAATACCTTTATATTTTTTAAAGTAAAATCATATCTCTTTTTCTTAAGAGTTTTTAAGATTCTTCCATCATTTAATAAGCCTCTTAATGCATCCATATCATTTTTTTTCAACATGCCAATTTCGTCAATCAACAAAATTCTTGCATCATGATTTAGATACAACGACTCTATCAATCCGGCGCTTGTGGAATTGGATGCATCATAGTAATATGCATGGTCCATACTTTCTTCAATTATCTTCATAAACATACTTTTCCCACCGGCTGGGCTTCCAACCAATAAGGTATTCACTTGTTCTTCGGAAAGTAATGCCCTAAATAAATTATTTTTAATTTCACCGTATCCATAGACTTTATTAAAGAATGTTTGTGCCTTTTCTTCCGTAGTTTCACCTTCGACTCTCTTAAGAAGAGATTTTTGTCTATTACTTTCCAATAATCTATTCAATCTATCTTTCATATCAAACATTTCTAATATCACATTCAAGCAGTTTTATTATAATAAAGGTCATCATATAGTAATACGCTTTACTAATAATATGGACACTAATATTGTTTTCTATTATGACTACGCAGATGGTCGTAAATCATTATTGTTGATACAAAATTATAATTAGAAAGAAATTCTTTGATATTTGATTTGCTATAGAGATGCCAAGCACACGGAGGAAGTTAAAAAGGCGATGAAAGGCGATGAATTGTAAAAGGAAGCGTTGAATTCATTACGCTTGGATCAAGTGTTTGGAGATTTTAGTATGTTGAATGAAAAATTCTGAATTATCTTTCCTTTTCCACAATTTTTAAAGATAAGGAATGAATATATACATATTTTATACTTTTCCACATGAACAGCCCTATTTAATAGATCCATGTAAACATTATTCGAAGCAGAATAGAATCTAGAATCAATTTGGCCCCAATGTTTGGAGAAGGGCTCAAATCCCTGTGAAATATAATATCATCATTACCATATAAGAGATTATCTAGTTTGGGCAAATGGAGATACGATTCAAGGTTGAATGCAATCCCAATACAAGCTATTTTAAAAGTTTTGACTGTGGCACCTAAGTCATTAACTTTCTTCACTATCCTTCATCATCAAGTAGATTAGTATCAAA
>DATEIH010000018.1:0-2422 GCA_035279165.1 Candidatus Nitrosocosmicus sp.
CCTTGTCTTAGTATTGTAGCAGCGTATGTATGAGCTGCTTTAATAGACGCAGCTTCGATGACCAGGCGGACATCTTGATAATCATTTGACGCAATAAGTTCATCAAAGTTTTCGAATATACTTGAGGGCTTAATGTGTAAATCCTCATGTAATGATCTTAACTTTATAGAATCAGTATCAAATAAGATAGATAACTTACAGTTTGGTATTTTCCTGGCGTCAATATTGAGGGCAATTTCACGCCCTATGGCTCCACAACCTATTATGGCAACTTTTAAATCCAACTTTCATTTATGATAAAAAAAAATCATTTATAATCATTTATCTTCTAGTCTGAGCCTTTTGAAGTCCCTTTAAATATTTATCTAAACCTACTTGCTCTAATTTTGAGTTCTTTAGTTTAACTTCCTCTCTCATTTTCTCCTTGAATTGACTCAGTTTCTTTAGTAAATATGGTCGAGAAATAGAGAGGATTGAACATGCCAACAGACCAGCATTCTTTGCTCCATTAATTGCAACCGTTGCAACTGGCACACCTGGGGGCATTTGGATAATAGAATAAAGCGAATCGATTCCATTAAGAGCATTTGTAGAAGTATAAATGGGCACTCCAATCACTGGAATGGCTGTCAACGAGGCAACCATACCTGGTAAATGTGCAGATCCCCCTGCGCCACTGATTATGACCCTAATACCGCGTGAATGAGCGGATTGAGAGTATTCAACTAATTCAAGTGGGGTTCTATGTGCAGAAACTATCTTCACTTCATATGAAATTTCAAACTCGTTTAGTACTCGAGCGGCTTCTTTCATTATCGGCAAATCTGAATCACTACCCATAATTATTCCAACTATAGGTGAGACGGTTTTTTTCAAACTCACGGTTTCACTATTTTCCCGTTGACCTACTGGTTTACTCCTGCTATTATTATTATTATTATTATTAATTGGACTCGATTTTGACAAATAATATATGTGATCTTCGAAATAGTAGAATTTGAATTTTTAGATCTATGATGATGGTTGTTGGACTTTGAGAAGATCTTCCACGTTCTGCTTAATTAAGAGAGGGTCCATATCATTTGAGACAATCGTCACATGGCCAAGTTTTCTACTCGGTTTTGTTTCTAGTTTACCATATATATGAATTTTAGCTCCCGGAATGGCATACAATTCATTAATTCCATTGATTTCGTAAGGACCAGTATATTTGTTCGGTCCGAGGATATTAATCATTACAGCATTTGATAATAGTTTTGGTTGAGGAAGTGGATAATCAAGTATTGCTCTAATATGTTGCTCAAATTGAGAAATGGAACAGGCTTCAATAGAGTAATGACCGGAATTATGAGGCCTTGGAGCAATTTCATTTATCAAAACATTATCATCTGCATCGACGAACATTTCTATTCCAAAGATACCAGATCCCTTTAGAGATTTCATAGTCAAAATCGCCAAATCTATTGCTTTTCTTTCAATTTCTTTACTGATTCTGGCTGGAATTATAGAAGTTTTCAAAATATGATCTTCATGGATATTCTCAGATATGGGAAAGTATGAAATAGTCCCCGATGAATTTCTCGCAATCATGATTGATATTTCCTTTTTAAAATTTACAAAATTTTCTACCATGCATTGGCGTCCTGAAAAGTAGGCTATGGCTTCCCTTATGTCATTTTCTGATCTAATCAAATAATTTCCGCGACCGTCGTAAGAATCCTCACACGCCTTCAATAAGACAGGAAAACCAGAATTATAACAATAGTGCTTCAATTGTTCTTCGCTAGAGACTAGTTTAAAATCGGGGACTGCAATCATATTTTCTTTTAAAAATTTTTTTTGACGGTACTTATTTTGAATGATAAATAGTGTTTTTGAAGAAGGATGTACCAAGAAACCCGATTCTTCAAGATGGCCAAGGGCAGTGGCATTTGCTAATTCGATTTCAAAAGTGATAATGTCGACCTCTTTTGATAAATCATAAATTTTTTGTTCGTCAGAGAAATCACCAACGATGAGTTTATCTGCTAAACTTGAAGCAGGACAATCCTTGCTGGGATCTAATACTATTACATTCATGAACATGCGCTTTGCCTCAAAAGCCATCATCTTTCCTAGCTGTCCCCCCCCAACAATACCCAATCTGAGTGGTTTACTAATTGATAACTTGTCTTTATAAAATGTCAATTATTCGACCTGACAAAATTACCTGGATTCACACCTGATAAGGGTACACAGATACATATTTTTACATACATATTGCAAATCTCGATTTACTTTACAAATATTTTAATTGCTTGTGGAGGACAGACATTTTCACATGCTAAACAAAAAATACAATCCTTTTCTCTAATCATAAATGGTTTTCTCTCTGAAGCTGGATGTCCTGGTGTATCAAGCCATTCATAAACATTCACAGGGC
>DATEIH010000019.1:0-5280 GCA_035279165.1 Candidatus Nitrosocosmicus sp.
GTTTTTTACGTCCATATTAAAGGTCCTGATGAATTTGGGCATGATGGGAATGCTAAAGGAAAGAAAAAAAATATAGAGGAAATTGATAAACGCTTTTTTAAAAAAGTTCTGGAGGGAATCAGCAAACTCATAGGAGCGCAAATCTATTTCATAATTTCAGGAGATCATTCAACACCATGCATCAAAAAAGCACATACCGATGATCCAATACCATTAATCGTTTCTGGCCAAAGTATTATAACAGATTCTACAACGAGATTTACGGAATCAAATTCAAAGAAGGGATCTTTGGGTAAAATATATGGATATCAAGTATTAGATACTGCCATCAAGAAACTTAAAAACCCTTGAAAACTGAGCTCATAAATTAGGTTGTGGGTTTAAATCTTAATAATGCTCCTATTTTTCCAAGGCTTTGAATCTGGGCTCCCTCTTCAGTCTTAGAAGAAATTATATCAAGCTTTGTTCCAGCTAGAGAGGCATATTCCTCCAAATAGTCTATGAAATCTTTTTCATTTATTGTGTAGTCCTGCCCACCACATTTAGAACAAGGAGTAGAAATAATATTTTGTTTTGTTTCAACTAGTTGGTCTCTTTCAACTATTTTTTCATATTTGAAATCGCATTTCTTGCAAAATATTTCGAGGTATATCAAATCAATGTTATCGGTTGCAATAATAGAATCAGTTATGCCTGCCTTCAAATTGTTTACAACATCATTCAAACCATATATTCCTAAACCCTTTCCAGAAAAAACCTCACTCATGAATTTTTTCACTATTTTCTTCTCCTCCATGGATCGGAATTCTGACATTATTCCCTGATCATTTATCTTGTCTATGATTTCCCTTACGCCTTCGTCGCCTGAATATGAAGTATCTAAAGTAGCTACGATATTATTTTGTAGTCTATAATCGAGATATTCCTCTCTAACAAAAGTCTCTTTTGTAGGTCCCGGGCCTCCAACGATCAGGCCCTTGACCGTATATTCATCAATAAAAATTTTTTGTGCATAATTTGCAACACGATGATAATATTCATTAAGTTCGTTATCTCTAAGGCGTTCAAATCTTCTCGCAGACTGTCCTCCTTGGCGGTGTTTACCTGAAACCCCAGAAGTCAAAGTCTCAACTGTTTCCCACCTATCACCAGTCAAAATTCCCAAACCTGCCTCTTGAGTGTCTATGGATATAATGGCAATAGTGCGATCGTCTTTTAACATTTCTTTGATATGATCTATCCAAAAATGGTCATCACATCTATACAAGTTAATCTGCACTGGTTTTGGGGGAACGACCGTGTATAATTCTATTTTTTCAGTTCCCAAGCCTTTTCCTGTAGGAATAGCCCCACAAAAAATAACTAATCCGTTTTCAGGGGGCTCCTTATATAATTTTAATTGCTCCATTGTCTTGTTAAGAGCATCTTGAACATGATTTCTGGTCAAATCTGATTTAATGTTTGATGCAGTTCCGGCTTCATTTCTCAACTGCGCTAGAACGTCATAGATTGGCCTTTTTGGCGGAATATATACAGTAACTAATTCAGTGCCATGACCAGTTATCTTAGATAGGTCATTTAACATTTTGGTTAGCTTGTACTTTTTTACCGAATCCCATTTTTCGTCGCTGTTTGACTGAGGCACAAATCTTATTTGCCTTTACATAATTTAATTTTTGACAATTGTTCGTCGTTATAAAGAGAATGCCGAAACAAAAATTGCAAGAAATCACATTTTTCAAAATATTTTACAAAAACGTTATTTTGTCTAACTACTTGCAGCATTTACCTGATTTCTTATATTAAGAATCATTCATTTTGCAAAAAATGGTTACATAATACTTATTTAAAACAATCTAGTGAACTTTTTAGGTAGAAAAGTTGTCGGAGTTAAGAAAGGATTACTATGTTCAAGATAAATTTGTTTTAATACCTAATAATATTGATCATACAGACAAAGAACCTGAAATCATTTACAATAAGGAACAATCTGATCCTGTTGCTAACGCTCAAATATGTCCATATTGCCCTGGATCAACAGGAGATTGCGATAATCTAGTTTTATCATTTGTGGTGAAGGAGGGGATATTGCAGAGATTGTACGATACAACGGATGATGAAAATGAGAATTGGTCGATCCGCGTATTTGAGTGTACGAATCCTATTGTAACTGCACACTCAAATCAGCAGTATTCGGATAGACCTTTCTATAGGGAGCCAGCTTGCGGGTATGACCTTATAATTGTTCCAACCCCCAAACATAATATTGCTCTATCAGAATTGTCCATTGATCAATGGACCAATTTGTTATTGGTTCTCCAGGACCGAGTAAGATGGTTATATAGCCAACGTGGTGTGACTTATGTTGCCATTTATGCAAGTCGCGGTACAAATGGAGTCAGCAAAATAAAACATCCTCATTTCCATATCACAACATTTTCCTCAATCCCGCCGATAATTGAAAAAGAAGCAAAAACCTTTCACCAATCCATGAACGAAAGCGGGAGTTGTCCCGCTTGTAATATGATAGAGTCTGAAATGAACGGCCCAAGACAGTTGTTCTCTACTAATAGTTTCATAACCCTAGTTCCTTGGGCACCTACGTATAATTATGAATTTTGGATATGTCCACGAAAGCACTCCACCTTTTTTTCAAAGGTAAGTCAGAAGGAAATAAATGATCTAGCATTAGTGATTTGCTCGTCCTTGCGCGGGATGGATAAAATTCTAGGTAAAACTGATTTCAGTATGGCTTTTCATATTTCTCCTGAGAAAAAGAATAGTAGACAACTACACTGGCACCTAGAAGTATATCCCTTAATTACTTCATGGTCTGGTTTAGAACGAGGGTTTGGGATATACGTTAATACACCAAATCCTGAGGATTCGGCCAAAATACTGGGAGAAGCGTCAAGAAAGGAATTGGCAAATTTGATAGGAGTGCATTAACAGTTTCAGAGACAATATTAAAATATTGTAACTTTTAAAATTAAAATATACAAATGTTAAGAGCCGGAGAATGGTTGTCTATTGCAGTTTTGGGTCTAGTTGTTTTGTTTATATTTAACTCAATTGCCTTCTTTACTTTTTTGATAGGGCCTGAAGGTACTGGCCCAACGACTACCGTCGAACCATCTACTGCCTATCTTCAATTCATCTTTATGTCACTGGCACCGGCCATTGGACTTTCGTTTTTTACAAATGTATTATCGGATGGCTCAAGACTATCCTCCTTACTAGTATTAGTATCTGGAATTTGCTTAATATTCGGGATGATCTATATTACCACATTGATCCCTATGATAACTGAAATTGATTTACCGTCATGGGTCATATATGCACCATGGGTTTTTGCAGGTTTTGGTATAATAATGGTAGCCATGGGGTACATAAACTATAGAAAGAGGGTTTACGTATCCACCAAAAATAAAGAGATCTAAATATTCAAATATGGAGAAATATTAGTAATGGTACAAAGTGACCAGACTTCTAGCAAATCTATTGTGCCTAGTCAGAAAAGTATAAACAAAAAGTTTGATTCGCTAAAGATAAATAAGGAGTTTCTTCCAATTAGGATCAACAAAGGCAATTTAGAAACAATTTTTTCAAAGAATGATGATTTTAATAAAGCTTTAGCTATTGTAATAGGCACTAAACCAGATTTCTATAAGCAAGCACCACTATTATTAGAATCAATTAAAGCGGGTTTGCCTTCATTCATTATTTCTACAGGACAACATTATGATGAACTATTAGGTTACGGAATTAAGGAATTTGGCTTGGAGAATTCAATAGTCTGTGATTTGCAGATACGTGGGGATCTGATGGAAAAGTCTAGCGATTTAATCATGAAATTTGGGTACTTTGGTAGATATTTAAAGAAAAAATACTTTAGCAACCGAATTCTGCCGATTGTGCATGGAGATACACTAGTAGCAGGAATTGCAACTTTGTCCTGGGTTTTCGGACTCGGACAAAAGGTCGGACAAAATGAAGCTGGACTTAGGTCAATGAGCCCAACTATTATCAAACATATAAAGATGAATCATAATCCTAGCGGCCCTGATGTAGAAAAATTTATTACTAGTCAGTTGGCATCACCCTGGTTCCTAACGAGAGAAGAACCATTTCCCGAACAAATTGATACTTGGGTATGTTCTTCAGGAACAAAGTTTTTCTTTGTTCCTACTAAATTAAACAAAGAACATTTACTTAGGGAAGGTTATCCAGAAGAAGACATTCACATAGTTGGGAATTCAGTTGTAGATGCCATTGGTCTCAAAAGGATGAAAAAACCGGTCAAAAGTATTTTTGAATTATATCCTAAATTAGAATCCGGAAATTGGATAAGAATGGATATTCATCGGAGAGAAAATCTGACGAATCATCGATTTAATGCTATAATAGGGGGTTTGACAGATTTGATAAAGGCCTCAGAATTCAAAGTAGTTTTAGTCTTACTGAATGCTACCATTTCTGCATTAAACAGGTTTAATCTTTACGATAAACTCAAAGATCTAGAAAAGACATATGCCGATAAGTTTATGATGACTGAATTGTGGAAAGAATATGGACACGTCGTCGAATTCCTGGACAGTGGAAAATGTTGGGCAGAGATTACTGACTCGGGATCATTGCAAGAAGAATTATTATACTTCCCAAAGGTCAGCTGCTTTACCGTAAGATTCAATACTGATAGGCCAGAAACAGTCTTTGAAGCTAGAGGAAATCTTCTAGTCCCGCCGATAAACCGAATGTGGTTACCAAGAGTGATTACAACGACTTATGAAAAAGCGATGGATTTTGGATTTAATTTTAAGAAGAAAAAACAAATTTATGGAAAACCCGGAGAAGTATCCAAAAAAATAGTAAAAATAATGCAAAAAGAATTTGAGAATAAAGAAAGTAACTTTTTTCCCTGGTTACATCAAAGGTTTAACTATTGGCACGAGAAGGATGATTTTGACTATCTTTAATGCGGCCAAATGCAAATAGTTATATAATTATAAATTAAAAAATTTTTGTTGGGCTCCGATACGAAGTTCAGGATTAATTTAAAAGAAGGAGTTTTCGAACTGGAAGGAAATGAATCTTTTGTGGATAAACATTTAGAAAAGTTTGAAGAAATTTTCAAGGTTGCTATTCAAGAGGTCATCATTAATAACAAGGATAATTTATTGAATTACACACCTACACCATCCACCCCATCAGTAGGCAATGTTCCAATACGTTTGGAAAATTTTTCTTCTCAAGAATCTGAAACTAGTTCACCAAAGCGTA
>DATEIH010000020.1:0-2205 GCA_035279165.1 Candidatus Nitrosocosmicus sp.
AAAAAATAATTATTGATAAAATAATTTTTAATTTCGTCAAATATCTGGTAATCTTATCTAGTTAATATATATTAGAAATGTATTTGTTAAATTGATACTAGAAAGCATATTTGTCAAGAGATTATAGGGAACCCTTGACCAATCTTTGGTCTTTCTAACAAAAATTGTTAAATTAAAAAAGATTTCTTCGAGGCTTGTGGTTTGGATGAGTAGTCCATGGCATCATTCGGAAATTAAAATTTTCTCGCCTATATCTTGTGGAATGTT
This sequence comes from Candidatus Nitrosocosmicus sp., assembly GCA_035279165.1. Lineage (GTDB taxonomy): Archaea > Thermoproteota > Nitrososphaeria > Nitrososphaerales > Nitrososphaeraceae > Nitrosocosmicus. The sequence goes on from DATEIH010000020.1 coordinate 268, forward strand.
TTTACATTCTTTTTTACCAATTCACCAAACTTATCAATTGGAATAATTTTTATTGGATCCATAATAAAATATTTTTTTAGTTCCATTTTTCCACTCTTATCTTTTTTGTATAAAGTTTCTAATCTCAGTAAATGTTCTTTTATTTCTTTTGCGAGTTCCGTATTGCAAACTTTACTATTACTAATTGCGAGTAGCGATGCTTGAAGCATCTCTGTTAGGTGATCCTTACCTTTCTCTTCGTGAAAATGTGGATTCCTAGTTTCTATCTGAAATATCTCTACTCCCTTTTCAACGATATCTGGTGAATCTGCAGGAAGCAATCCACCAAATTTTTCTAAAATATTTATGAATTCATATGGTTCAATAGAATATCCGCTTGAATAATTTAAATTCTCTGCTAATGACATCGATAAAGCATGCTCTCCCGAATTTCCAGTCTTGATTATATCTGTTTCAAACCCGGTAATATACGAAAGTAATGCGTTCAAATACTTATTAGTTACTTCCGAAGTTCGTCCCCATTTAGGGAATTTCAATATATTGTTTCTTATTTTTGGTTTATAAAGCCAAGAAATTCTGATATTGCTGTATGGTGTAGATGCCATGCCAAATCCAACTGCATATATCTTACAATATTCGTTTACTGCCCCTGGAAAATAATTATCACTGTCTATGAAGCCAACGTATTTCTTATTATGCATTTTAGCCATTAGGATGCCTATTATCATGCCTTCAGCTTTGCCATCGCGAATCTGTTTTTTTGTGTCTAAAATTGAAGTATATTTTACTTCCTCGAATATCTTGGCAAGATCCGGATCGCCTTGATGAATAATTATTATTTTCTTATCTGCAAATTGGGAATACTGTTTTATCATTTCAACCTCCATTGAGAATCTATTTACAGGCGAAATTTGACTATTTGAAACAATAATGACCATGCACTCATTGGGAATCCCGCTTAATACCCCTTCTATCAGCCTTAATCTTTCATTTTTTATTGGTATAACAATTGCGAGATCCCTGAAGATGCTTGAAAGCTCATCGTGATCAAAGGCGCGAATTGTCCTATGTCCACCGTGAAACTCTGGTGACTTTCCGGAATCCAATTCATAAATCTTCTGTACGGCGTGGAGACTAATAGCTCCTATCCTTTCAGAAAATCTAGGGGGGAAATCAAGTTTCATACCTAATTATAATTTATCTTATAATAATACCTATTCCACAAACCTTATGGGTGAGCACATAATAATACCCCTTTTGTAATATTATCTATCACTGACTATGACTGTTAAACCAAAACTTGTAGCATTCGACATGGATGGCACTTTGATCCAAGGAAGATTAATTGAAGTAATTTCTAGAAAATTCGGGTTAACCGCTAGAGTAAGCTCGATTCAGTCTGACCCCTCCCTGTTGGGATATCAAAAAACCCGACTAATAGCTTCTCTGCTTAAAGGTATTGATGAGAAGGAGATAATTGAATCAATTGAATCTATCCCAATAATGCATAATGCAGACAAAATTGTGACTTGGTTTAGGAAAAATGGCTATAAAGCCGGTATCATAACAGATAGCTACACGATAGCGGCTCAAGTTGTCGCTAAAAAACTTGATTTAGATTTTTGCTCAGCGAATGAATTAGTGCTTGAAGGCGGAAAGCTAACTGGGGAAATCCATATGCCTCTTGGGTGGGAGAAAATTGGATGCCCATGTAAGATATCCATTTGCAAAAGATTTCACTTGACTCAATATGCTAGACAGTATGGTGTTCAAATTAAAGATACAATCGCCATAGGTGACACGAGGGGAGATATATGCATGATCAAGCAAGCAGGACTGGGAATTGCTTTCATGCCAAAAGATCAAGACATCATTAAGCAAAGCAAAAACATAATTCACAATCCTGATTTAAATGAAGTGCTAAATTATATGTAGTAT
>DATEIH010000021.1:0-5632 GCA_035279165.1 Candidatus Nitrosocosmicus sp.
GCTAAATATTAAATAAAAATAAATATTTATTGATCTAATTTCTCTTCGTGTTTGATTTCTTTACCCCCATCAAAGCTAACAGTATATTACCAGAAGTCAAGATTAAATTTGCCAATATTTTAATGCAAAGAAAATATTTATTGGATCTGCAGACAGAATTAGATTCGTTGATAGATCAAGAAGTGTCGCACAAGTCCTTTTTCACAAAGAAAAGTCAAATTAACAAGGCATTTACAGAATTGTATAAAGATATTGAGGCGCTCGAGGATTTGGGTATTTTGATCAAGAGTTTTGATCAAGGCCTTCTGGATTTCCCTGCGAAACGTTTTGACGAGGAAGTATGGTTATGCTGGAAAGTAGGTGAGGACAAAGTTGAATTCTGGCATGGAAAAAATGAAGGGTTTATAGGAAGAAAACCCCTTTCAAATAAGGGCACTTTTAATAAAGATGAATTAGAAGATTTACGTTAAAAGGTGATTTTCAATGTCAAGTGATTTAAAGAGATTCTTCAATATAGATACTGAGCCAACATTTGTTAGTTTAAATACCAGTATGCATCCATTTGATATATTCAAGGGTTTAGCAGAAGAGTTCAGTGACCTATTCATTTTTGAATCATTGGAAGGACCTCAGGAATTAGTTGAATCTTCTATTATAGGTTTTGGTCCTAAATACAAAATTAAATGCGATGATAATCAGTTAATAGTGTATAAAGATCATAGAATTTTACGGAAAATTTTGGTAACGGACCCTCTCAACACCTTAAAAAAATGTTTTCCAAGAGTTAGTAATAAAGATTATAGATATGTAGGAGGGTTAGTGGGTTATGTTTGCTATGAGGCAATAAAATATTGGGAAAAAATCAATGTCAAAAGCAATACATCATTTCCCGTACTTGAATTTGGGTTTTTTGATGATGGTTTGGTGTACGATCACTCAAAAAAGAAACTTGAATATTTTTTTTATGAAAAATCAAGAATCGAGATTATTACAAATATTATAAAACACAAAACGAAGACACCCAAAAAGTATGAATCAACATTTTCACATCCAAAACGAAGTATAAAAAAAGAGATATATGTAAAAAAAGTGAATCAGATTAAAGGGCACTTATCTGCTGGAGATATTTTTCAAACTGTTTTATCAAAGAAAATAAAGTTTACGTTTAAGGGAAACCATTTGCAATTGTATGATGAACTTAGAAAAATTAATCCTTCCCCTTATATGTTCTATTACAAGACCGATTCCAGGATTTTAATTGGATCTAGTCCCGAAATGTTGATAAGGATTACCGGAGATCAAGTTGAAACTTATCCCATTGCTGGCTCAAGACCGGTGTCTGTAGATAAAAAGGCTACAGAACACCTCAGGCGAGAATTGTTAAAGGATCAAAAAGAAATTGCTGAACACACTATGTTGGTGGATTTAGCACGAAATGATCTTGGAAAAGTTTGTCGATTTGGATCGGTTATTACTTCTGAATTAATGAAAGTAAAAAAATTTAGTCACATACAACATCTTGTATCTCATGTCGAGGGTATATTAGATCACAAATATGATTCATTCGATGCATTTAGAGCTGTATTTCCAGCAGGCACGATATCAGGAGCTCCGAAAATTAGAGCAATGGAAATAATTAATGATCTTGAACCGGAAAGTAGAGGACCATATGCTGGAGCTGTAGGTTATTTTTCATTCAATCAATCATGTGATTTTGCAATAACCATAAGGTCGATTTTTTTTAATGGAAAGAAAGCATATACGCAGTCTGGTGCAGGAATTGTAATCGATTCAGTTCCTGACAAAGAATATCAAGAGACTGAGGATAAATCCAATGCTATCCTGTCAATGTTAAAGATGTACGAAAAAAATGGTAGTCTTTAACTAATTAATTCACGTGGTGGTCTCGCATATTTATTAGAATCAAGCAAATGATATTGAATAGCGATTGACGGATCCTTTTGCCTGCCTGTTAATACTCCGACAACAACTTCATCTTTCTTTATTAGTTCTTTTTGACGCAGCTTCATTATTCCTGCAGGCACGGATCCTGATGCCATTTCACAGTCAAATCCATTAAGTCCTACAATGGTCATTCCGTCCATCATGTCTATATCCTGAACTTGTTCTACAATGCCATTTGTAAACTCAATTGTTCTCAATGCTTTAATTATATTAGCAGGCTTTCCAATCTGAATTGCTGTTGCTTGTGTCTTAGGTACGATATTTTTTTCTCCCTGTCTTTGATAAAACCGGTCAATTAAATCAGTGTCAACTTTGCCGGCATTCCATTTTAGTGCGGTATCCTCAAACAAACCATTCACGAGCTGGTAAAAAGTATTTGCGCCTGTAGCATTGACAACTAAAACGCGGGGTATCTTTTTTATCCAACCCCATTCATATAGCTCCATAAGGGCCTTACCGCAACTGGAAATATTGCCTAAAGCTCCTCCAGGATATACTATCCAATCAGGAGGATTCCAATTTAGGTATTCCATTATCCGATATATGATAGTTTTTTGCCCTTCAATTCTAAAAGGATTTAAAGAGTTAACTGTATACCCACCTTCTTTCAAAGCCATATCCAGAGATAGAGTTAAAGCATCATCAAAATTACCATCTACTTGAATTACTTGAGCACCGAATTGAAAAGCTTGACCAAGCTTTCCCGGAGCTATTTCACCTCTTGGGATGTAAACATCACATTCTAACCCTTCATTTGAGGCATACATAGCTGCAGATGCCGAAGTATTTCCGGTAGAAGCACAAACTATTTTCTTAACATTCAATAACTTCGCGTGAGTAACTGCTGCAGCCATTCCATTATCCTTGAATGATCCACTAGGATTATAGCCCTCAGGTTGGAGAAGTAAATTGTCATTGGGTAAATTAACGTACTTTGCAACTTTACTCATTTGGTAAGGTCTTGAAGATCTGCCCTCCGATCCGTCTAATGAAACCAAGAGTTTAGAACATTCTTGCAAGCTATTGGTATTAACACCAATAAAATTTAATAATTCTCTATATCGCCATACCCCACTTTCATTAAATATATTTCCTCCAAAGTTACGTCGTTGGTAAAATATTTCGATCAATTCCCTATCAGGGACATCTGGATACTTAATATCTAGAAGAAAACCACAAGAGCAGCGATAAATATCATTATCTATGGAATATTCTATTCCGCAGGATGGATTGATACATTTTTTTTTTGCTCGAAATTCCATTCAGATTTAAGGTTTAACGATTTAGATTTATAAACGTAAAATCGGTATCACTATGTTTGTTAGACATATGTAGAGAATTCAAAGAACTCCTGAAACATGCCTGTGAGAAGTTCCATGGTGAATCGATATTACTATCTGGAGGATTAGATAGTAGTATCCTCCTTAATTATATGAATCCCAGAGAAGCCATAACAATTTCTATAGATCAATATTCTTCCGATTATTTATATTCTATTTTGGTTGCGAAGAAGTATGCCATTAATCATAACATTGTAATGCCAAGTATGAAAATAATACTGGAAAACTTGGACGAGTTGGTAAGAGATTTTAGGACATTTGATCCAATATTCCTTAGAAATAGTCTAGTTCAGCTTTTAGGCTTTAAAGAGGCCATAAGGTTAAAAGTTAAAACTATTATTCTAGGGGATGGGGCAGATGAACTTTTTGGAGGTTATAACTTCCTGGCCAAATACCTTCAATCACCAGAGATTTTGCAATCAAAATTAAAGGACATGGTTCAAAATATGGAGTTTGTATCCTGTTCGTTCTCAAAAAAATACGAGATCCGAATAATAACCCCGTTTCTTGATGAAGCCATCATAAAGTTTAGTCAGTCACTATCGATAGATGAAAAAATCGCTATGCACAACAGCATAATATATGGAAAGTTTTTTTTGAGAAGCTGTTTTAGAGAAATCTTGGGAGACGAAATTGCCTGGAGGAGAAAAGAAGCCTTAGAAAGCGGGTCTGGAATAAATAAGATGATATCTTACTTAGAAGATTTCATTACAGATCCAGATTTCATTGAAGGATACAGAAGGGCACAAAACGAAGGCGTTTTAATTAGAACTAAAGAACATTTGTTTTATTATCAAACATTCAGAAAATTTTTTGACCCACCGATTCGACAAGTCTGTGATCCCTCTGAAAAATTGAAGAGGTGCCCGTCTTGTAACACGATATTTTGCCGGAATGCAAGATTTTGCAAAACGTGTGGTGCTTATCCAGTATAAATTCCTGTCTAGCCAGTGTAACTTCGGATTGTTGTCACCTCGGTTACAAGGTTGTAAAATAATACACCTTTATAAACAAAATAATACATTGGGAGAGGGTATAAAAGTAATGTCTTTCAGCAACAAATGGATCAAACCACAAAATGAGATAGGCAATGTAGGTATGAAACTATTAGAGAACATAAAACCACCATCACCATTAAAGCCCAGAATCGAGGAGGCACAGAAGAGACTGCATTCTCAAATCGCAAAATTGGAAAGCATGTCATCAAAGATGGACGAGAAAGATCAAGTCATATTTAAAAGAATTATTAGCGCAATGCAGAATCATGATAGTCAATATGCTAAAATCCTGTCCAATGAATTATCACAGATCAGGAAAATGAATAAGATGATTACGTCAGCAAAATTGGCATTAGAACAAATTCAACTGAGATTGAATACCATTACTGAACTGGGCGATGTAGTTGTTACTTTGAGCCCGGCAATGTCAGTAATAAAGAATATTCAGGGCGGATTGAATTCAATGATACCAGAAGCAGGACAGTCATTTGGGAAGATAACAGATATATTAAATGGTATTATGAATGATTCTGGACAAATCCCTACAACTTCTGATATTAATGGAAACACGAATGCTGTAAGCGAAGATGCTCTAAAAATAATTGAAGAGGCTAGTGCTATCGTCGAACAAAACATGAAGGACAAATTCCCTGATTTACCAAATACCGGATTAGATTCTAAGATCTCAGAAAGTAACTCTCTATATTGACATAAAGTCGATCGGTACTAACCTAGGGTATCTTTATCGTTGATAATAGCGTTCAACCTCAATTTTATTCTGTAAATGGTAGGGTAGCTATAACCGCTTTCCCGATATTTTTTTATCATGATCTTCCAGTTTTTTAGTCTAACTCTAGCTTGTTTTTTAGTCAATAGGGCAGTCTCCTTCTTGACTAGACTCTTGCGTCCTGGATTCAAGTAACCACCTGCATTTGCTCTGTATCTATTATTTGAAAATCTAAGTCCTGATAAAATAACATCAATGGGTACTTCTTCAAAGTAACTCTTTATTTCATCATATTCAGTTCTCTTTGCGTAAAACTCAATTAGGTATTTCCTCATAAACTCCTTCACCATTATTATATTTCAAAACTCGAATTATGAAATATCAGCTATTGCATTAGATAATTCGAAAACCGGTGTAATTGATCCGATCCAAAAAGCTATTTATTTCAATCATCACTTTTGAAAAGGGCTGGATAATCTCCTTATTTTGAATGGACTCATCATCAATTACAAAGTTTTTAAGACCCAATGTGTTTATTATAGGACGGTATGAAATCAGCCAAATGTTATCGAAAGTTGGTTGTATTTTCAATAGCTCGTTGA
>DATEIH010000022.1:0-4709 GCA_035279165.1 Candidatus Nitrosocosmicus sp.
ACTAACTGAATTGAATAGAATTTCTAAGAAAATTCGAGATGCCGTTAATACATGGGCAAAGGACAGGAATCTCTGAGATTATAACTAATATAGAAGTGACGATTGAATCAAAAAAAAAAACATGATTATTGGTTACTTTCGTTTTCGTTAATTGAAAGCCTATCTTCTTGATCGTTTACCGGATTGATTGCTGATGGTTGTATCGTTTTTCAAAATTGCAGTATTATTTTCCTTCTATTCATTCAAAACTTCCATCTTTTTGGGTGTCGTTAGACTACATGGCGGAGATATTTTGTGCAGATGCATTACCCAAGCCAAAACTCTATATTGTTGCTGCAATAGTAAAACTGCGACAATGCCTGTTCTATTTTCCTTTGGATAAAAAGTATCAATATATTATAAAAGTACACTGAACATTATTGTATAATATTTAGAACCAGAAAAGTCATCAAAATAAAAAGGACATGTCTGTCTTGACCTTCTGTTACTTTGTAAGATTGTTAAGCCATCCTAGCTTTCTGAAATAGTATAGCATTATGATCACTGAACCAATTGAAAAACATGCGGTTATAATCAAGGGCGTAAAATCTATTATATTGTAGCTATAATTCGTACTTCCAGGGATATTGATATTCATTCCGTAAAAGGTTCCAACTACTGTTACTGGGATTGATAACGTAAAAAGGATTGTCAAGAAGCTTAATATCTTGTTAGTTTTCTCACTGCTTAACATATGATCTGTATCTTTATAGATCTCGATGGTTTCCTTTGACTCGTCTAGTGCTTCAAGTACTTTGGAAACATGATCATTTATATCATTAAAATATGAAATCAAGTCTTCTGCTTCTACATCGGTAGAGAATTTTTTTACGTCCCTTGAAATGATTTCGAGCATGATTCTTTTTAGAGGGACTACTATCCGCCGAAGTGTAGTTATTTCTCGTCTTAACATGGAGATTTCTTTTGCGACAGCCACCTTGTCATCAAAAACTGCATCCTCAATATCATCTAGGTTGCCTATTACTTTCATCAAAATATGAAGCAAATCATCTACCAGAGCATCTAATATGGAATGCAAAAGGTATCCTGGAGAACTTCCCATGATGTTTTGCTTATTCTTCCCATTGTCCATCTTGCATGCTTGGAATATCTCAGAGAGTGGCTTCAAGTCACCATGTTGAATAGATATTAAAAAGTCTTTTCCAATGAATAACGAGAGTTGACTAAATCTAGGAGAAGTCTTTTGTTTTTGGGTCGTCGGAAATTGTAAAATAATAAAAACGTGATCCTCATACCTATCAATTTTGGGTAATTGATTTTTGGACAAACAATCCTCAATATTTAATTCATGGAGTGAATACTCCTTGGAAACCACATCCATTTTCTCCCTGGTCGGCTGTTCGATATACACCCATTCCAAACCTCTGCTTCTCAGTGCATCCAACCCTTGAAATCGATTAGATAACTTCATCCTACATAACCCTTGTTAGTCTCAATTAATTTCAATAACTCCTTACTAATTAATCTACTACGAACCAAACTTTTACAATTTCTATATACAACTACTTTCTAGATGGAAAATCCTTCAAGTTATCCGACTTACACCTGTGGCAATTCGGTGACTCTGATGAGGAGAGGTAATTAATATAATAGCAATTTGAGCATTGCTTTCGTACAAACCTTGATTCTAGGATGACTGCACCAACATCATTCTTAAAGATTAAAACATTCCTATTGTGGAGATCATGTATAACGATATTAAATAATTTGGTTATTTCCTCCATGTTCCAGTTCTTATATTTAAGGTAGTTTTCTTTTATGTAGAGACAGATTTCGTTATTATCAAATTTGTCCTTAAAATCTTGATCATTCTTATTGTTTACTCGAAAGAAATAATCTCGTAGATACCATTCAAATTCGAACGATAGAATTTCGGTATTCAACTCCTTTCTTAATGAAAAACATTATTTTTTAATTCTTTCGTTTTGATGATAATGTAATCAATCTATCTATTTTTCTTAATTTGATAACTTACTATTGGATTATGAGATTCATGAGATGGTAGGAAAATCTGCAATCTGCAAAGAAATTAGCTTTTTTAATCTTGGCAGATTATAACCCAATTGAGCAGAAATTGGGATAATTTGATCGATGTTTTCAGTTATATTCAAATCTTGTATCTTGCTCTTGATTTCATTATTTTTTACCATGTCTATTTTGTTTAGTACAAGGATGCATTTTTGAAATGAAATTTGCAATTTTGACAAGATTTCAATTGAGCTCATCAACTTTTTCTTTATAACGGGAACATCATCGGTAAAATCAATTATCAATAAAACTACATTAGCATAATTCAGTTCAGATAGTGTAGATTTGAAAGCTTCGATCATGTACGGTGGTAACTTACTAATGAACCCAATTGTGTCTGATACAAGAACTTTTCTCCCTTCAATTTCAGATGAACGAGTAAAGGTTGTCAATGTTGTAAATAGCTTTGTACTGGTCTCTTTATTCTCGTCAGTAAGTATATTAAACAATGATGTTTTGCCAGCCGAAGTATAGCCAGTTAACGATATCAATGGAATATTGCCGGAGAGTCTTTGGATCCTGTGGAGGGCTCTTTTTCTTTCTTCTGCTTGTAGTTTTTTCTTTAATATCGTGGTTCTCCTTTTGATATCCAAAATGTGCACATCTGCATCATACTTTCCTAAACCATAAAATCCAGGCTGCTCGCCTAGCTTTGCAAGTCTTACCTTCTCTTTTACCCTGACAATATCATATTTTAGCTGTGCTAATTTTACTTGAATCTTTGATTCATTGGTTACCGCTCTGTTTAGAAAAATTTCTAGAATCAGTTTTTCTCTGTCCACAATGTCTATCTTACACAATCTTGCAAGATTGTATTGTTGACTTGGTTTTAGAATTTCATCAAAAATGATCACATCAGGTTTTAACGCAGCAACTCTTTCTTTGACTTCTTCCGCCTTACCCTTTCCAACACCAAATCTAGAACGAGTAATATTTTTCTGGCTGATAACTTCTAGTATGGAATATCCAACTGATTCAGCAAGGCCTTCTGCCTCAGACAGGGCAAATTGATTTGGATACGTGATTAATATCGCCTTTCTAGACTCTGAATTCATTAATTTTATTTTTTTACTCAAAGTATCCAATTTAAACCATCGACTCATATAACCACCATCACCTTAAAGTTTTGATAATAAACATTTGGTAAAGTTAAATAATTTGTCTTAAATATCATATATTGTTTGCAATTAGCATTAAGGAGAGTTAACGGCTATATAATCCGAAGATGTGCTTACGAGGATTTAAATTCAGTAATCAGCATAAATCTGAAGACTCTTCCGGAACATTATACCGAGTATTTTTTTGAATCTCTTTTACGCGAAATCCCAGAAGCATTCATCATTGCTGAAATCAATAATATCGTTGTAGGCTATATAATGTGCAAATTAGAGTTTGGCTTCTCGAATTTTAGGAAACTTGGGTTTGTCAAAAAGGGACACGTTGTATCCATAGCATTGTTGCAAGAGCATAGAGGAAAAAATATCGGTGAGGCGTTGATGATGGAGGGAATTAATGGGATATCAACAAGAAAGGGTGACGAGATATACTTAGAAGTTCGTACTAGTAACGGTCCTGCTATCTCGCTATACAAAAAACTGGGATTCCAGATTAAATCCGTATTAAAATCTTATTATAGGGATGGGGAAGATGCCAATTTGATGGCTCTTGAAATATCATAAAAAAAACAAAGTAACAATTTATCGCTCTGCCAAAATATGAAATAAATATATGATATTTTGGTATATCAGTATGAATATTTTTGAGCCCTCCACTTTTTTGGCTGTATTTCCATATGTTTTCATCTCCGCATTTCCAATATTTGGAATAATCTTGGTTACATACTGGCTGGTAAAGGACTGGAGATCAAAAATCAAAAAAAAATTGATATAGCGGTAACTAATAGTTTAAAGTTTTTTCTTATAATAATTCGGTTAATTGTTACAATTTGTAATTTTTTATTATTTTGTAAAGGGTCTATGACCTATGGGGTAGTTAGAATCCTTTATTAAATGGTATTTGAACCATAGCAGTCCCAAATTTAATAGAACCATTAAAATATTACCATAGAAAACTTTCAAATCAACGAGTCAACATCTTGTATCCATAAAATATCCCAGGACCAACTAACACGGAAAGAAACAATTGCTTAATAAAATTTTAATAAGCAAAAATTTTTTCTTTTGAAATAAAAAATTTCTATCAAAAACATCTTATAACATTCTTCTAACATTGGTAATAAACGATTATTATTTGACTAATGAGTACATTTTTTTTTATCCTACATTTAATCTAACTAGACTGTTAGACTAGTTGAAATCAGATTGCTGATAAAGGGGAGAGAAAGAGGTAAAACAAAGTATCGGGACAAATGTCAAATCTTTTATTTGATTGTAAAGAGTTGCATAGGTAAATATCAAACCAAAAATAAACTTAGTTATTACAGTTCATATAAAAGATTAAATGAATATTTGGCTGACTTGATACGACTTGATTTATTATTATTTGATGAAAAAAAACAAAGATTCATTGCAACTCCCAAGGGAAATGACTTTGTAAGAAAATATGATAATATCATAGAGTATATTCCATCCTTTAAAAGAGATTATGAAATTTAACAACTA
>DATEIH010000023.1:0-3099 GCA_035279165.1 Candidatus Nitrosocosmicus sp.
AGGTCTAATTTTGATACAAAATTCAAATAAGACTTCATACTCGATATGGGCCAATCAGTCCCATATAGCAGATATTTTGGTTCCCCAGCATAGTTGAGAAAATCCGTAATCTTGCCTACAAGATATTTCTCATAGAATTCACTAAAGTCCCCCAAAACCAATCCTGATATATCTGCATACACATTTTTGTTTTTATAGATTATTTCTTGACAGTCTAAAAACCAGGGATTTCCCAGGTGACAAATTATAATCTTTAATTCTGGATTATCAACTGCAACATCATCAACATTTATGGGATGAGCAAATCTAACTTTACCCTTTGGTGTATATGTATCTCCAGTATGTATCATTAGAGGGACATCATACTCTATACATAAATCAATTATTTTCTGATACTTTGGATCGTATGGGTAGTAATGTTCGTATCCGGGATAAATCTTCAAACCCTTTATTTTACCATTCTTAAGATATTCCTCATATTCTTTAATACTGTTTTCATCATGATTACTAATCGAATATCCGGCCACTACCTTTATTTTTTCATGTTTTTCAATACAAGATAATATTTCTCCGGTGGAGGGTCTTTCTTCATTGATAATATACGATGAAATAATTATGGCCTGATCTACATTGTTTGAGTGCATTGTGTTTGAAAGTGATTCAATTCTTTCTTTAAGTGGTAGATTTTTTAAACTCTCGTAGGCATTGATATGTACGTGGCAATCTATGATGGTTTGAGTCACTTTTTATAATAAGGATTTGTCCATTCAATAAATGTTGCATAATTTAGAGACCTAGAATCTCTGATATAATTTGGAAGTATTTTTATGAATTTAAATCCATTTCTCAATTGAAAGGTCAAAACCTGATCAGAAATCTGACCCTCTATAACGCGTTGAACATATTCTTCGGGGGAATATTTCTTGGCATAATTACAGTAGTTTATCAACCTGCCACCTGCAATGATCCGCCTTAAATTATATTTTATGACTAGATCCTTTCTTGCCTCATATAACAAAGTTGCAATTCCCAAACGGCGATAGGCCGGATGCACAGAAATATCAGCACCATATAATGAATCGCCTTTTGGATTATGGGTTGTAAATAGACTATTGCCTGTCACTTGACTAAATGTATGAATTTCGTATTCAGGTGATAACTTTATTATTAAACTACTCGAGGAACCTATTATCTTATTCTCAGATTCAACGCAGAATTGACCTTCTGGAAATATTTCCAGATGACTTTGCAGATGTCTTTTTCCCCAAACACTGCCTTCTTCTAACATGGATGGAAATGATTTCTTTTGCAATTCAATTATTTTGGGAATATCTTGAAAAGTTAAATTCTTTATAACGATATCTTGACCTGGTATATTGGAATATTGCATGCCCTATATACAATATATACTATTACTTTATGTCATATTAAGATTGGTAATAGCAATTAATGTAAAAAAAAGAAATGATTGCGAATAAATCGAGATGTCCGTAGAATTGAGCATTGAGCCCTATACCCATCTACACACAGAGAGAGGAAGAATCTATGATTACTGGCAACTGATTACTATAAAATAAAAAACCTTCAATTCCTATCAAAATATTTAAAGTTTTATTTAATAATAGATAGTATCATAAATTATTGAAAGATGCCCTCTATTTTGATAAAGAATCTGAACTTTTGCAAAATGAAATCCCTCAAAGTAACTCATGCATTATAAAAATATCATTTAGTCTGGATTTTGATATTGGACAAAGTTATGTAACATCAAAAATAAAAGATAGGGACGGCAATATTAGAAAACTAAACATCCAACCAGGAACTAGAGGCATCAAATTGCAAAGTGATCTTATACGGATCAAAAACAAAGAAGCAGTGTTGCCATCTCATGTTTATATTCGGACCACCTTAAGGGATGGGAGAGCATTGGTGAGAAAATTACCTGTTATAGGTACAAGTGATTGGCTATTAATATTTGAGGAAGATCTTTGTGTCTTGGCAGTTAAGGACCAATATGACGAAATAGAAATTTTAGGATAAAGTGTAGTGATACCTAACAAAGATTGAAACTCTTGGCTTTTACTGCATTGTGCTGAGGAGCAGGGGAAGACGGAGGATGCAGAGGATCAGGAATATAGGATGAAAAGGGAAGAGAAAAGAGTGGAGGTTCTTATTCTTAGTAACCTCTTAACTGTCTCCCAGTATTCTCTTTGTTTTTTTCAATATATTTTGATATCAATGTTTGTGGTTCAAATCCAGCCTCAATTGACAATTGTATTAAAAAATGCCACAGGTCTATCACTTCGTCTTGAAGTTTTTCATTATCTATGGCTTTATCTTTCTTCCACCATTTCCAATTTGTTTCCCTCTGAAGCTCTATGGCTTCGTGCACTAAAGCAGATGAAATCATAAATATTCTGTAACCCAAAAATGGTTCTTTCATTTCGTACAATTTCTTCATTTTATTTTCTGGGGTAGTATCTTGAGGAATCTCTTCATTACTTTTAATTTTTGTATTATTATAATCTTGAGTTATCAAGGACTTTTGCATTTCAAAAAGATATTCTAATTTATCTCTGATTTCCAAAGCCTTATCTGGGTTTTTAGCAAACTGATTCATATTGATAAGTATAAAGCAACCCATAACAAAGATATTACTTTTTTCTTTTTTCTGTTTTCGCTAATTAATAATATCACAATTTTTAATTGACGATTGGTGGCTATTATTATTATTATTATTAGATCGCATTTTTCCTAAAGGGGTTTTAATCTAATTTAGGCGTTAAAAAAATAGAATGATGTTTATAACTCGTCTATAATTGAAATATAATTATCAATGCTTCTATCAAGTAAAGTTTTGTTGTTCTGACTGACTAGTTTCTTAACCAATCCTTTATTGAGAAGGTAATATAATGAAACATCTTTACCTCTTTTTTTCCCAACAACATTTGAGTCAACCAATCTTTTAAGATTCCATGAGGTAGTAGACGGTGCTTTATTGATGTGATTTACAATTTCACTAAAGGATACATCATCGTTAGTATCATTTAGCATCATGATTATACTTTTAGTGGTCTTTATTTTCATATAATTTAGTAT
>DATEIH010000024.1:0-3511 GCA_035279165.1 Candidatus Nitrosocosmicus sp.
ACATCATCCTGCCGTTACAGCGAGTCGCCAAATTTACCTTCCCTTCATTCAAGTATCGAAGTAATACATTGACAGCGATATATACAGCCATAAATCCTAGTGCGGGTAATCCAAGGAGCACTAGAATGTCATTTGTGGACATATTGTGTAAACCAGGTACACCGTGTCCAAATGCACCAGGAGACAAAGCTGCCTGTACTTTGGAATGTGCTATGTCTAACGATTGATACCATGGATCAGTAGTTTGTGATAGTAACTCTTGCGCATACGCTGTCACAGCTATGTTCGGGACTGAGGTCATAGGAAGCAACCCTGGCACAGATAGTATGGTTACAGACATTCGTTTGGACATGCATCTAAATCTCTTGACTATTTTTTTTGGTTTGTGTTGATGATGTTTGTTACAAATTCTTTTGTATTCATAACCTATCACCATCTTTATTTATTTTAAAATCTGTAATTTATATTTTACTTTATTATTTTCCAAACAAGAATGTTAGAAAAAAATATATTTGTAATATTCTTTACACAATTGTCAAGGTGATTTGAATGTATGACAATTGGGATAGAGAAATAATTCCAAGGAGAAATTCATTCAGAAATTTTTTTGATGAAATGGATAGAGAGTTCGCTCAAGCAGAAGATATGATGAACAGGGTCTTTAATACCGCAAAAGGTATTAGTCCTATGACAGCAGACTCATTTAGAGAAGCATCAACATTTCCATATTATTATGGATACCAAATAACAGTAGGAGCAGACGGTAAACCACATATAAGAGAATTTGGAAATGTTAGACCAGGAGCCAAAGGACTTGTAGAACAATCTAGTGTTAGACAGCCATTAGTGGATACAGCAGTGGATGAAAAAAACAACACTCTTGTTGTCACTGCAGAAATGCCTGGCCTATCAAAAGAAAACATCAAGGTAAGTACAGCAGAGAATCTTATAACCATTCACGGAGAAAAGGATCAGAAAAAGTACCATGCAGAGATTCCTCTAGATTTAGAAATAGATGATGACTCCACAAAAGCCAGCTATTCAAACGGTGTCCTAGAGTTAAAGTTAAAATTAAAGAAACTGACGAAGGCAAATGGAAAAGAAATCAAAATAGAGTAACAAAAAAGCGATCAAGACAATTTTCAATATTTATTTTACCAAAAATCGATAAAGGTGAAAAAGACAAATGGTTGATTATATTAGTAATAATGATAATAATGATCAAAATCACAACCAAGCAATATCTCTGAAAATTTCAGAGACTGACCCAAAGTTTGTAGGAAAGGGTATGGCTCTTATAGATCCAGAGGTAATGGAAAAAATGCAACTAAAACCAGGGGACGTCATTGAGATCATTAGCAAGAAAAATAAAACAACATATGTTTTGCTATGGTCAGGTCCACCCGCCGATTATGGAAAAAGTCTTCTTAGAATAGATGGTTATACACGCAATAACTTAAGTGAAGGAATAGATGATCGTGTAACTATTAAAAAGATTCAAAATGTAGAAAAGTCAGAGCAAGTCATACTTTCGCCAACACAAGACCTCAATATAGTGGGTCTCGAAGAGCATCTTCCTGAGTTACTCGATGGAAGAGTAGTAACAAGAGGTGACGTAATTCCTGTAAATATAATGGGAAAAAAAATTGGATTTGTAGTTAACAGTACAAGTCCTACTAACCGGGTAACTATAATAGATTCACATATAACTGAATTTATCATTAGCTCCATTTCAAAAGATACTTCAAAGGGTGTGATGCCTAGGATCACATATGAAGATATAGGAGGACTAAAAAACGAAGTACAAAAAGTCAGAGAAATGATAGAACTTCCCCTCAGACATCCTGAAATATTTGATAGAATAGGTATAGAATCTCCAAAGGGCGTTCTCTTATATGGACCTCCAGGAACTGGCAAAACCCTTCTGGCAAAAGCAGTAGCAAATGAAACAAACGCCAACTTTTATTCCATAGGTGGACCAGAGATAATGAGTAAATTTTATGGCGAGTCTGAAGAGCGGTTAAGAGATATCTTTAAGCAAGCTCAAGAGAAATCTCCATCCATTATTTTTATAGATGAAATTGATTCCATTGCACCAAAAAGAGAGGAAGTTTCAGGTGATGTGGAAAAAAGGATAGTGTCTCAATTATTAACCTTGATGGATGGATTGATGGCAAGAGGAAAGGTAGTAGTAATTGGAGCTACAAATAGACCAAACGCTATAGATCCAGCTTTAAGAAGAGCAGGTAGATTTGATAGGGAAATTGAAATAGGGATACCAGACAAAGATGGAAGATTTGATATTCTTGAAATTCATACTAGAGGAATGCCATTAGCTGAGAATGTAAATCTTGAACAATTCGCTAAAGTAACACATGGATTTGTTGGAGCAGACCTTGAATCTTTATCAAAGGAAGCTGCCATGCGATCACTTCGTAGGGAACTACCTAAAATAAACATGGAACAATCAAAAATACCAATAGAAATTCTTAATAAAATAAAAATAACTAATTACGACTTTGAAGATGCATTAAAGGATATACAACCTTCTGCTTTGAGAGAAATCCAGATTCAACGACCTAATGTAACTTGGCAAGACATTGGCGGATTAGCGAATGTTAAAGACGAACTATCCCAGGTGGTAGAGTGGCCACTTAAGTATGCTGATTTATTTACTGAAGGGGATGTTAAACCACCAAAAGGTCTTTTGTTATATGGACCTCCAGGCACGGGAAAAACTTTGATAGCAAAGGCTATAGCAACTACATCAGAGTCTAATTTTATCAGTATCAAGGGACCTGAATTATTGTCAAAATGGGTTGGAGAATCCGAAAAAGGGATAAGAGAAGTATTTAGAAAGGCAAGACAAGCATCTCCCTGTATTATTTTCTTTGACGAGATTGATTCTATTACTCCTAGAAGAAGTACCGGATTAGGATCATCAGAAACCAATGTTACTGAGAGAATTGTATCTCAGTTATTGACCGAAATAGATGGCATTGAAGATTTAAAGGGAGTCACCATCATTGGAGCAACAAATAGACCTGACATAATAGATGAAGCTTTACTGCGCCCTGGAAGATTTGATAGAATAATAGAAATTCCTCTGCCAGATAAAAATGCTAGGCGTCACATATTATCAATTCATACAAGGAAAAAGCCTTTGGATTCGGCAGGCGATCTTGACAGAGTAACGGAGTTAACGGAAGGCTATACCGGTGCAGATTTAGAAGCTTTGGTTAACGCTGCGGCAATAGCAGCTATTAAAGACCGCATTAGTTTGATGAAAAATTCAGAGGACACAAACTTAAATTCCCCAGAGAATAAGGATCATAACAACAAGAAAAAAACAGCCGATAGCGTTACAACAAAACCGGTCGGACTAAAGATAGAGATAAGGCACTTTGAAGATGCGTTGCAAAAGATAAAGAAAAAAGAGGCAATACATTCTATCGTAAAGTAATTTCCATTATCTTAATTAATTTATTTATTGTTACTCTCACAAACGTAC
>DATEIH010000025.1:0-13694 GCA_035279165.1 Candidatus Nitrosocosmicus sp.
TATGAATAAAACAAAAAATATTCACAACAACAACAACCAAAACAAAAAACTCTTTGTCGCATCAATTGCAATAGCAGCATTAGCATTAACCCTATTTGTCAGTCCAATGCTAAATGTAGATGATGCTTTAGCCACTCACAACAAGAAAAATAAAGCAAAACAATCAATCTCTCAATCACAATCATCAAACCAAAATGCTGGATGTGTATCAGGTGTAACAACATTTCTATCATGCAACAACCTTAGTTTCCAACACCAAAAGAATACAGGAAATAACGCATTAGCCCAACAAGCTGGACAGGGTGGAAACTCTGCAGAACAAAGTATCAGCCAATCTCAATCCTCTAGTCAAAACAGCCAGGTAGTTTCTGGTGGAGATACAATAGGTTCTGGTAACAACATTAACGTCCAAAGTCAAGAGAATACTGGAAGCAACGCAGCAGCCCAACAGTAGATGTATGTCCGAAACATCTTATTTCTTGTAATTTTCATAAAAATCGACAGTATCAAGGAGAAAGAGGAGGGTAATCAGGCAATGAACTGGCTTGTAATGGATATTATTATCTGCTTGCTTTATTATTTATTTTGTATTTAATAATCATTTAGAAACGCAACTAAAATCTGAAACAAGAACAGGACTCGTCCTAAATAATACACAATAAACTATAAGTCACTATTTTAATTATTTTCATGAACCATTAAATATATGGCAACTAGATAGAACAACGAAAATTTTTGATATCATTAAGAAAAGTAGAGTCTTTTTTAGGATCCGTATTTATCAAATCAAAACTATAAAGATTATTAGTCACCTGAAATGATATTGTGTCATATGGTTGAGACTAGTCAAAGTATAATTAAATTCAAATTTAATCCATCTATTTCTATTCTACTTCTCTTTGGATTGCTGATCTCCTTCTACACAACCACTAGTATGATTTTTTTTAACGATATACATCCTTTTTCTAATCTCTCGGTGCCTTCTATATTTGCACAAGATGTTAATAAAACTAAGCTTGTTTATCATCTGAGTAGTGATGAACCTTGGAGGTCTACCATTGCAATATTGGATTCTCAAACCATGTTAAAAATGGGTTATAATGTGACTTTGATGCTTAGCATAGAGGGTGTACAGATAGGAGTAAAGAATCCTCACCATTATCTGGGATTAGAATCTTTGACAAAAAATGTTTCTGATTTTATAAATAATGGGGGAAACGTTGTGATTTGTGAAGTATGCTTAAAAATAGCAGGCTATGATAATTCTGATATAATAAATGGATCTATAATCGGATCCCCTGCTTTAATGGCTAATTTATTAAATAAAACTACTGTAGTCGACTACTAGTAAATCCCAATTTTATTTACTTTTATGTATATTTCTAGTAGTAGAAACGCATCTATATAGCAAACTCGATTTCAAATTTGAGTAGTATTAACAAACCTACCTAGCTCATATGCGGTCTAGCCTTTGCTAGTTTCGTTGAAAGAAAAAAAGTAACTACTGTGCCTTATCAAAGCTTAATCCAATTATTAAAATCGGTTCCTATTTAAATTATCATTCATTTCTTCTGCAATTGATCTTATCCAATCCCACTATTCTGATAACACTTTACTTGCAATAATCTTGTGGGTATCAAACCTGTCATCCTAAAATAAAGTTTCTAACACAGGAGAAAAAAATTTATTCGAATCGGTTAGTTAATTTAAGTGAGTCTTTCTTTTAAAAAATATCTGTGATGGAATAATTAAGATCCACATATATTGTGCTAGTTGCACATTTATAAACGCAATTCCAATAGAACTAGCAAATATTAGAGTAGGGATAATTCCTTGAATAGTGTATAATTTTTTCTGACGGTTTGTCATATTATCATCTTTCAATAAATTGTATCTGGTTGCGTGAATCCATATTAGTGAAAGCAAACTGCTAGTAACAGTCAAGATGAGTGCATACAGGACAAAAGTCGATATGTATTGATTTTCAAATCTAAGAGAAGTTCCAAATGATATCAAAGTAACAAAGAACAAAAGGATAAGGTTAAGCCACAACATTGCACTTTGTGAATCTTTTATCTTATTGAAAATCAAATGATATTTTATCCAAAAAATTCCTATAACAACAAAACTTGTGAAATATATTTCAAACTGAGGGATAAGCTGAAGCATCCTATTTACAACTTCAGGCTCAGAGAGATTGTCTGGCAAAGCCGGTATTTGAATGGAAATTGCTATGAATGTAATTGAAAAAGCAAATACAGCGTCTCCAAAGGATGTTATATGATCTAGTTTAACATTATTGAGCATAACCATTATTATCTGCACTTGATAGTTATCTTCAAATAAAAATGATATGATCACTTAATTTGGTGCTAGTAAAAAAATACATCTATAATCATGGAACGCTAATTTCTTTTCAATTCTTGTCTGCTAGAGACAATAAAAAATATTCTATCGACTACCGATCTGCTGTGTAATGGTTTAATTCCTTTAATCTAAAAGAACTAACTAAACAAGTATGAAATGAACAGGGATCCGATTGATTTGGACAAGACAACCTGACTACACAACCACTTTTCTTGTTGCCTTATTCCAGAAAGAATTAAACAGATCAAAACACCATTTATGAAATAACGGATCGCTACTCCTAAATCCACTATTAAAATCCAGTTTTCCTGTCATATCTGGAAAAGTTACCCCAGCTCTTTTTTCATTTAACACAATACCTGCCTGAATATCTTTTGAGTCTGTGATTAAAGCATATTCAATTCTTCCTTTGTGTTTTGTCGGCAGTGGTGGAGAACGATGAATTGTTCCATCGAAATCGGTTCCTCTCGGAATGATTACTCTCCATTTTACTTCACTAGTTTCTAGTTTCTTTCCTCCTACATACTCATCACCTCCAATTGGGTGGTCTGCCATTAACCAGATGTATTCTTCTGCTTCAGTTACTGTTTGTTGTATATATGATAAGAGAGGTCCTATTCTGTCTGTAAATTCCGAATCAGATAACTCTCCAAGTCGTTCATTGAACTCTAATGGAAGAAGTGACATATCATGGGACAAAAAATATTCTCGATTGTTAGTTGCAAATTTTAGTCCAGGTAGTAATCTTAATATGATTTTACCAAATGACGTAAGATTAAAAAATCCCTCTGGGTCCTTTTCTATTATTTTTGCATTGCGTAATCTCATCAGATGTTTGGAGGCCTCTTGCGGGGTGGCAGAAATTTTGGAAGTAACTTGCGAAAGTCTTTGCTTATTTATATCTATTTCAGAAAGCAGGGTTAATCTGTCCAAACTTGCAAGAATGAACAAAAGATCAGCTAGTTGCTGCATTTTGAATCTATCAATACATCCATTGATATTAAACGATACCGTTGAAAACATCTAATCTAGCATAAACTCCAATATTAGATATGGAAGAAAAAGTAAAGAAATTACAACAAACATATGTCTTCGTCAATCATGGCAGGAATTTCATGGAACATATAAACCACATGGAAGTGAGGTCGCATATATTGACAACAAAGGCGGATTGTGACTAGAAATGACTGTCTTAAAGAACATGTCACAATTAGGATTTAACAATTTAGAGGAGGAAGTTATACTGAATGATCTACATATGCAGGGGAAAATCCCCGAGTGGCTGTCAGGATCTCTTATTAGAAATGGGCCAGCCAAATTTGATTTGGATAAACAATCTCTAAAGCATTGGTTTGATGGAATGGCTATGCTGCACAAATTTTCCTTTAATGCCGGAAAAGTATCATATACTAACAAATTCATAAAGAGTAATGCTTTTATCAAGACAAAAGAAAAGGGAAAAATATCATTTCGTGAATTTGCAACCGATCCTTGCCGTTCAATATTTAGCAAGGTCTCTTCAGTGTTCTCATTTGATACAACAGACAACGCTAACGTCAACATATCAAAAATTGATAATAAATTTATAGCTATGACAGAAACTCCAATTCCAATAGAATATGATCCTGAAACCCTTGATACGATAGGGGTAGTGAGATATGATGATAAGCTGTTAGGAAGCCTTACCACTGCTCATCCTCACTACGATCAAAATACTAACGAATCATTCAATTATCTTACTCATTTTTCTCGTAATAGCAAATATAATGTTTATCGCATCACAGCTGGAAAAACCCGCAATTTGATAGCATCTATTGAAGCCAAGGCACCTTCATATATGCATAGTTTTGGTTTAACTGAACATTACATAATTCTTGCAGAGTTTCCACTAGTAGTTAATTCTATTGATTTGCTTTTATCAGGCAGACCATTCATCGAAAATTTTAGATGGAAACCAGAACAAGGAACAAAATTTACTTTAATAAATAGACTGGACGGAAAGGTAGTTGGTACATACTTCTGTGAACCTTTCTTTGCATTTCATCACATAAATGCATTCGAAGTAGATAATAAAATAGTTATTGATATTATAACATACAAAGATAATAGCATTATAAATTCTCTCTATCTTGATGTCTTAAGAGGAAACGAGCCTATGGATATTCCCGTTAGTCAATATCGTCGTTTTACGATTGGCTTAGACAATGGGTCTGTCGGATACAAGATAATGCATGAGGGACTGGAATTACCAAGGATAAATTATCAGTTTAACACTAAGAATTATGACTTTTTATATGCTGTAGGCATGTCTTCAGTTACCAGTTTTACAAATCGATTAGTCAAGATAAATGTGCAAACTGGAGACTCTGTTAGTTGGACTGAACAGAATTGTCAACCCGGAGAGCCGGTTTTTGTCCCTCGACATGGTGCCAAAGGGGAAGATGATGGGATTGTTTTGTCTCTAGTTCTTGATTCAAATAACCGTCAATCCTTTTTACTAATTCTAGATTCAAGAACATTTAAAGAAATAGCAAGAGCATTAGTACCACATCACATTCCATTTGGAATTCACGGTCAGTATTATGGAGATATTTGAGATATCATATGATAAATAGTAAATAAAGCAAAGGGTGGAGTGAGCGGTTATATGCTTGTTCCATTAAACCCACTCGCTCACATATTTTTTGATTTCTTTATTTTTACTCAAGATTGGTACCTTGGTTTAAGTAAGTTTATAGTTTTTGTGGTGTCGTAATAGTTTTACCTAATTGATCTCCTTTAGCCATCATCACGTGTCCTTTTACCATTTCATTAAAGGGTAGCACTGCGTTTATCAATGGTTTAATTTTCTTCTTTGAAGTCCAAAACAATACCTCTTCGAGCTCTGCTTTGGTACCTTGCGTTGCGCCGACTATGTTTATTCCTCTAAAGAAAAGATACCTTAGATCTATTGTAGAATCATATCCTGTAGTGGCTCCTGTAGATACCAAAGTTCCTCCCATTTTTAACAGGGATACCTCTTGTGGAAATACTGTTTTGCCTATATGTTCAAACACAATATCCACTCCCTTTTTTTGAGTCATGGCTCTTACCTTCTTATACCAGTCTTCTTGTCTATGGTTAACAACAAAATCAGCGCCGAGTTCTAAGCATTTATCCATTTTCTGTTGGTTGCCTGCACTTGCAATAACAGTGCAATCGTATAACTTAGCAATTTGAATACCTACCATTCCTACGCCACTTGTTCCACCCATTACCAAAACGGTCTGCCCAGGTTTTATTCTGGCTCTATCAACTAGCATGTGCCAGGAAGTCATTCCTACCATTGAGACCGCTGCTGCGTCCTCAAATGATATATTGTCGCTTATTTTTGCTACATTGACTTCTGGTAGATGAGCATATTGACAATATCCTCCCCATAGAGGACCAGTTTGAAAACCCCAAACTAGCCTTTTTTCACAATCATATTCTCTACCTGATGTACACATACTACAAATTCTGCAACTTAAATTACCATGAGATACGACCCTGTCTCCCTTAGCCAGAGAGGTTACTTGTTCACCTAATTCCACCACCGTACCAGAAATATCTGTCCCCGATACATGGGGCATTGGAACTTTAATTGGTCTCCCCCAGATAGCCCACAAGTCATTATAATTGTATGAAGTTGCTTCGACTTTTATCAATACTTCATCAGGTTTTAATTTTGGAACTTCAATGTCCTCTATTTTTACGACTTTCTCGGGGTCTTTATTATGTTCGCGAAAAACTGCTGCCTTCATTTAATTGCCTCCATTTCTATTGAATCGGCGTCAAAGAAATAGAAAAATCTTTTCACAATTATATGGAAAAATGGGGGATCAAAATATATCTTATTGTCTTATGTTGTTGAATATACTGATTTTACCATAACCTTTTAGAATTCTCTCCTTTTTCCTATTTGAATTTCTGTGAGTAATCTCCTTCTCATGTTAATTTTTGATTCTTTTGGTACTAGTAATGTCTCACCAAAGAAAGAATCACAAAAAGTTCATTCTATGCGATTTTTTGACAGAAGTATAATAACATATGATTTTATAGTTGGATTTAGAATTTGATAAAACGATAAATCTATTTTCTAGGTTCAATTTGTTAGCCAATTAATTATTATTATAGATAACTTAATTTTAACAGGCACTTTCCTATTATTTTATAGAATATATCTTATACAATCTTATCCAAACACAAATTTTCCGCCATATTTTTTTTCCAATACATGTAATAATACCTGATCCTCTTCGCTAGACTTTTTCTTCTTTTTTTGGTTAAGTCCTAAATCTAGGAAAAAGTTTTCAAAGCCTGCTGGAAGATATAATATTAACAATCGTCCTGGAGTTTTTCCAGTTTTTTTATATGAATGTGGAGTATCTTTTTCAAATTTTAGAACCGCACCTTGATTTCTCTCTATTTTCTCGTTACCATATCTAAAGGAAAAGTTTCCTTCCAAGATATAGATTACGAGGGTTTCCCTACTATGCATATGCAAGGGTATTTCATTTTCTTTTTCTGCTGGAAAATGTAATTCAAGCAATGAATATTTTCCGCCTGTTTTATCTCCTGATAATATTATTTCAAAATCTATACCATCTAAATCATACTGCTGAAATGACTTATCATCGTCATTTGAAGAATGTGATAAATTATTGGAATTATTTACATTCATAACCATAATCTGACAATGTGATGATATAAATATTTTTAAAATTTACAAGTCAAATTTTAAATCCTGTTTATTAACATCTTACATATGTAGTGTCATACTGTCAAATATTTAACAAAAATTCTATAAAGAAATCATCAATCATCATGATTTGAACTTAATTATTTGATATTTGGCTTGTCTAAAATATTTTGATCATATCTATTTCTTTTTACAAGTAATGCCATTTCGAAAGCACTACGGATTGTTTTATTTAAATCCTTATACATTTTGGAATTCTTATTTTCTTCTTTCAAAGCATTAACATTCCCATTTAAACTTGAAGCCATCGCATCATAATTATTTTCTGTATCTTCAGCGTACCAACCTCTTGACCAGCCAACAAATGGAAATTTACCAAACACACACCCAAGTTGTGACCAGAACGACATCAGTTCTCCTGCAACATGTTGTATATTATCCTGGCCTCCAGTAATTATGAAAGCAGCGACCTTATCTCTAATTAAATAGCGGCCATGAGTAATAGATTGGTTTTGAACACAGTTCATTCTTTGGATCATCTTATAGTATAGTGAACTTGCGTTGCCCCATCTTATAGGAGTGGCAATTATCACCACATCAGCCCATAAAATTATTTTTTCATATATTCGAATCATCTGATCTTCGCTGTCCCTTTCGGAAATAGAACAAGGGAAAATACATGCATTAGCGTTCTTTGAATAGTATCCTTCACAATGACTGAATTCTAACTCTCGAAGTTTGATCATGACAGTTTGCGCCCCTAGATCCTTTTTAGCATATTCTAAAGCAAAATGTAATGCATCCTCCGAAGTGCTTTTGCGTGGTGCAATCTTATCATTTGCGTTAGTGGTAGATATTCCAAGAATTCTTACTTTTTTATCATTTACTGAGAGTAAATTATCATTTGATTTGTGAATAAGATAGTTATCTACCGAATTCTTTAGTCTCATATAGGAATCGTGAGGTTGAAATATTCTTTTTCCAATTGTTGAGGGAATAGAATTTACATATAGCCTATTTCCAATTATTTTGACGTCATAAGAGTTTACACTATCTCCACCTTGATGGGGGGATTTCCCATTCTTCACAGAGTACTTCCATCCATGCCATGGGCATGTAACTATATCCTCATCTAGGAATCCTTTACTAAGTGGTCCTCCTTTGTGCATGCAAGTATCAGAGATGGAATAAAATTTTCCATTTAGGTTAAAGACTGCTATTACTATATCTTTTTGTTCTTCGGTTTTAATGGAAAAACTTTTAGATGTTCCACTCTTTATCTCTGTTAGCAGACATACATAACGATATGAAGAATTTTTATAATCCCTCTCTTCTGTCTTCATGAATTCTTATTTGCAACAAAATATATCTATGGATACCTGGTATTGACTATCTTTTGCAAACTCTCGTTATGAATTTTTTAGAGATAGAACAGAGATACTGGACCATGATACCGAAAATTCCACTGAGCCCTGACGGGATCAATATATGGTTGTCCTAAACCCTTGAATTGAATATGTGTTCTATAATGAGGACCATAAATATTGAATATTGGATATTGAATAATTGTATTTATAAATGTTTTAGATAATTAGAAATCATCTGGATATAGGAGGAAGGGTGGGGAGGGAAACTACTACTTTCAACACCATTACATTTGCTATCTTAGGAGAAAATTATGTCTGGTAACATTAGGATTGTAACACTATTGTTTCTTTTTTCCCATACTTTGAGAATAAATTTTCATATCTTGCTAAACTCTCTTTGATTACCTCATTTTCTGCAGTATACATTTTCACAAAATTCACACGCAAAACTAATCTATTTTCAGAATTAAAAAATCTAATACTGTATCTTCTTCGACCGTCTTCACTTGATTCAATGATAAACTTGGCCTCCTTTGCTTCTTGAATATTAACGTGAATATGCCATTCCCCTTTTTCATCTCCTATTGTGGCCCATTGTTCCTTAATTCGAAACGGAGTGTTCTTTTCCAGTCTGACCTCTGCTATTGCGCCATCACTTCTTAACGATAGCATAACGTTATCAAGTGAAATTACATCTTTTACTAATTCTCCGAAAGTGGTTTTCACTGGATTATTCATATATGTGTTGTAGAAAAGGTCGCATTAATAAGAATTGGTAATATTGATAGAGATACATTCTATGAGCATGTACATTTACATGAGTACGCATACTGACAAAGATTGGATCTGACTATTTTCCAAGTTGATTCATTATTTATTATTATGTTGTAAGCTATCTAATGATAAATTCTAATCCCTTATGATCTTCATGATTTTCAAGCGTCTGAAGTGAAGCCGATTTTGATGCAAGTTCAGCAGTTATATAACTATTGTCATCGCTTCCAATCACGATAATGTCATTTTCTATCGGCTTTAGATTGTCTTTTAGCAGCTTTTCTATACTTTTTTCTTCTTTTAACGCATTAAATTTAGAACCCGGAATGAGAAATTTCCCATTATTATACAGAAGTGTAGTAGCTCCTTTTGCTCCCACTTTAATTGCTGCATCCCTTTGCTCAACGCCTCGCTTAATAGCAAATTTCAAATTTCTTAAAAGAACGGCATGATTATATTCAGCAATAGATATCGAGCTTTTGGGAACTTGTGTTTCAGAGCAAATATATTGTGAAATCTCTTCAAAAATCTTTTCTCCCCTTTCAGTCATCGTAGTTCCCTTTTGAGTTGTAAAAATTAATTTTTCCATCTTGAGATGCTTTATCAAAGTCTTTATGGAGCCTTCTCCTAATCCCAACTCATTAATCAATAAAAGTCTACTAACATGTCCATCCCTTTTTAGTAATTGTAGCGTCTTGAATACATGAGCAGAGTTAAAAGAAAGAATTCTGCTAGGTGCGTATCTGCTAGATATGGTTTTTAGGGTATCTACCACAAGATGCACGTAGTAAGTTAGTATCATACAAATTTAATTTTACCTCTTTTTTCGTTTCTCACACTTAACACGATATTTGATAAGTCAAAATGAGATTTTGAATAGTTAAACTCCAAATTTATGCCTATAAATAAAAATTCATAATCTTTGGATCAAACTTTTTGTCAAAGCAACATATGGCATTGAACTACTAATAATAATGTTTAGATTTTTTGTAGATTATAGTGTTATTTTATTTTCTTTGACATTCCTTAAGTCTATTTCATTAAATGTTGGATAAACCATACAATACTTTATATATCTCGAAAATGGTAAATGCTTGATGAGTCTACATCATGCTCAAAGGCTTGTAGAAAAAGATGGAATTCCAAAGGTTTCAATCGCAGTTTTAGCCATTATTGCAATTTTTAGTATTTACATAGTAGGATATGATCAAGGCCAATTATTTAGTTTGGTACAAGGTAGTGAAGCTTTTGACACAATGTGGCTTCATGAATTTACTCATGATATAAGACATGCGGCAGGATTTCCGTGCCATTAATATTTGTTAATTTTTTATCTTCCATAGTGAAGTAGATTATAAAACATGAAATCTTTAACATTTATTTTCGTATCTCTTTTTTCAGGTGTTATAGCTGGCTTAATTTTAGCAGGGGTTAATTACTTTGTTGCAGAACCCTTCATAGATCAAGCAATAGGAATCGAGGTTAAAAACAGCATTGCATCTGGTGAAAAAGTTAATTTTGACGAGTTAAGCGGTTACAGGATGTGGCAAAAGGAAGGAACCTTTGCAGCAGGAGCATTCTTAGGATTAACATATGGAGCGATTTTAGGGATTGTTTATGTAATATCAAGAAAGTATTTGCCTTCATCGGACGATAGAAAAAAGGCACTTATTCTAGCAGCCATAATGTGTTTATCATTATATGTTGTTCCATTCATTAAATATCCTGCAAACCCACCTGCCGTAGGAGATCCAGAGACCATTGGATTAAGAGATAGTTTGTATACTAGCTATCAACTGGCATCTGGATTAATTGCTTTGGGAGTCAGCATTCTTATGTATAGGTTACGAGGTGTTGGTTACATAAAGTATGTAATTCCTATAATTTACATTGGCCTAGTTGCTTCTATATATGTAATATTTCCAGCCAACCCCGATGCAATTACTGCTCCAATGGATCTGGTGAACGCATTTAGAGCGGTTACTTTTGGTACTATGGTTATGTTCTATTTAGTTCTCGGTACTATATTTGGAATTATGTGGAATAAATTTAAACCCCATGAAACAGCCCGAATAACTGCCTAACAACACCACTTTTTTGTCACTGTCAAGAACTAACTGATCACAGAGTATTTCAATAATATATCATACTATACTATACTATATAGTATCAATTACAACTTGACATAAAAGATCCGTGTGTATTTGCTAGTCTTAAATTCTAATTTGGAAAGATCTTCATAAGCTTAATAGTATTGGTTAGTTTAACCAACAGTGGGGAACTCCAAAATATTTAATATTATTATCTATCTCTTCTGATTGTTTGTCTATATTCGAAAGGAAAAAATGTATCTGTCCATGAGGAAGTTGGTACTCGATTAACTTTCGCAAAACTTCCATTCTTATATCAAGATAGTTTCTGAATTCGTATATACTAATATCACATTCGTTGAATTCAGGCTGAAACCCAATATGAAAAATATCTTGAGTTTGTATTATTTCTAATAAGATGCTTGTCAATGTAGGAAGTATAGGAATATTTCTAATCGGATGATTTTCTGTCATGCTATTTCTCTCCTTCTTTTTCTTGCTATCGGTGTATGACGTCAATTGAACTCACCTCTGTAAAAATTTGTATTTCTGAGACGAATTAGTCCGTATCTCTCTGATTCTTCTTTATGCTTAGAACATGGGTGTCCTATCATGATAAGATGTTCAAATTATACTATTGAGATTGTCTATTTAATTTTTCTAGATTTATTACAATTTTTGCCAAAATTGTGTTGCTCTACTAAGTTAATATCTTCAAACATACCGAAATTCACTTCCTCTCTCGGTTACACTATTTGATGCATATATATGGCTTGGATCACAGATAGCGACAGACGGTTAATCTAGAATAGTTTTCCATTTAGAAAGTCCAGATACATCGGCTTGAGTTGAATTGAATCCATCGTGTTTAATTTCTTTCTGATAGTAGAATTAAGATTTTATTTGACTATATCCAGAGGAAAAAAAGAGACAAACTACCACCCAAAAGTCCAAAGTCATTTCAATAATGTCTCTACAAAAAATTCTTCATGAATTCGATATCTTGACA
Source organism: Candidatus Nitrosocosmicus sp. (assembly GCA_035279165.1). Classification (GTDB taxonomy): domain Archaea; phylum Thermoproteota; class Nitrososphaeria; order Nitrososphaerales; family Nitrososphaeraceae; genus Nitrosocosmicus. The sequence continues at coordinate 12,328 of DATEIH010000025.1, forward strand.
AATATTTAATAATTAAACTAATGATACTTACGTTAGAATATGTATGCCGCATTAACTTTATCAATTACGATACTTGCATCATTGTATTTTATTATTCAGATGACTGGAACAGTTATATCATCTGAGTCAAAATTATTGCAACAACCACAACAAAATCAATCGTATATAGCAGACTTGAGTGGAGAGAATAATATACCTCCTGTAAATACAAACACTACAGGTATTGTTAAATTTATTACCAATGATCATTACTACAAAAATAACGAGCTATATTATGAAATAAATCTCACAAATATAAATAGTGATGTGGGAAAAGTTGAAGTTCACATGGGCAAAAAGAATGAAAATGGGCCTGCTGTAGTCACGTTGTATCAAACAACGGCATCTCTACCTTCAGAAATTTGTTGCACATCTGCCGATTCAGAATATGAACGAACCAAACTCTTCTTCAATGGAACAGTTTTTACACAAGCCTTTGAATTTGGACCATTAGCCAATAGCAAAAACATATCAGATTTAGTCAACCTTTTTGATAATGGCAGTGCATATGTACAAGTTTATGCATATCATCCTGACTCTCTAAGTTTGTTTGGTATGGATAGCGAAATACGTGGTCAAATTGCAAAGCAATAATTTGTAGTAGTTTTCATAATAACAAATCTTTTGTTCCGAAATTAGGACAAAAAGCTTTATTGATATTTGAAAAGCATTATCATGTATATTCATATCCAAGTATTAAGTTAAGTTCCTTGTAGTAGTGGAGCTTTATTACACTAATACAAAATCAGTTCTAATAAAATTAATATAGTATCATCTGATATACATATGTTCAAATATATCTGAGAATTAGTTACGTTTGCTAATCTATTTTATAATCTGTACTCATATACTTTTGTTCTGTTACAAAATAAGATATCTATGATATATTTTTAGTGTTCGACAATTTTTCACAATTATACTCGTATATCGTATTTGATACATTCAAAAAATTCATTTCCTTACCATCTCGCATACATAGTGTTTAAATGTTACTGATAAATGGAATGGAAAGTAAACCTACAAATAGAATAGATGTATCTACTCCTACTACTAGAGATTAACATTTTGACAATTCGATTTATCTTATTTTTTGTTTATGTATACTTTATTCAATTTGGAATAGTTATGATATATTTTGCCATTTTTTGGATAATTTATCAAAATATATCCTAAGTGTGAATGTGACCCTGATACGCTATTAATCATTCCACTATAATTTCACCTACCATGGATGGATGATAAATGCAATAATATTGATAGTCACCAGCATTATCAAAAGTTATACTATAGTGCTGATTTGGTATTATTGCATTCGAATCAAATATCTT
>DATEIH010000026.1:0-3563 GCA_035279165.1 Candidatus Nitrosocosmicus sp.
CCGAACTTAAAAAACAAATTACCTTAGCCAATTCTGCAGGTAGTATCCAAGTTGAGAAATCGGCAGTAGGCATGGCCCTCCTATTAGATTCAGTATCTATTATCGTTGGAAGGATGCAATTAATTGTTATATTAAATCCCCTTGATTCCTCTGCCATAGACTCCACAAGTCTGATTAATCCTGCCTTTGAAGCTGCGTATGCGGAATCATTACCATTGGCTTTTGCACCGCTTGCGGAAGAGACATGAACAATCTTTCCAAACTTTTTCTTCTTCATATGAGCCAAAACATGTTTACTTATAAAAAACGCAGATTTTAGATTTATTGACATCATTTTGTCCCATTCTTCCTCATCTGTTTCACTTACACTTTTGCCACCAATATATCCGCCAACTACATTTGCTAAAACGTGGACTTGTCCAAATTTCTCCATTATGATCGATATTAGTGTCTTAACGGAGTCTTCATTAGTAATATCAACCTTCACAAATTCAATTAGTGTATGGTTATTCTCCTTTCCTTCCCCACTATTTTTTTCAAGAATTTTTGGCTTTAATTCCTGCATTTCTTTGTCGGATCTATATGATATAATAATTGCTTTCGGAGAGAACTTTAGAAATAATTCTACTACTTTAGAACCCAGTGCACCTGTGCCACCAGTTACCAAAATCACGTGATCAAAGAAGTCATGTTCCATTGGTTTACAATATTCATGGTTATGAATTTACTTTTCCATTCTTATTCTAAGTTGGATATTCGATTTGTGCGATAATTTGAGATAATTAACATTGACCTTTCCGCCAAAGTAAATGAACAAACTATCGACTCGGAATTTACAAAAATCACAAAGAAAGTAAATGAATTTATTTAATTCCGGTATATTTTTCATAAATGGCCCATTCTATGGACATGTCAATTTTGGCCAAATATGATAAGTTAATAGTGGAACTAGGATGTGGGGATGGAGAATTGATATTTCGACTATCAGACAAAGCTGAGAACTGGAATAATTTTTATCTTGGAATAGAAATAGATCCTTCTCAGTATAGAAAATGTTGTCTACTGCTTTCTGAAAGTAAGTGTAATTTGTTATTTGTAAATTGTCCATTCGAACAGGTAATTAACGAATTACCAGATTATGCAGCGGATGAAATATTATGTGTACTTCCACATCCAAAATATATTGATCGTGAAAATGAGAAATTTTGGCAATCATTATATAAAACGTTGTTGTACAAAATAAAAAAAAGCGGCCACCTGCTGTTGATAACCGAATATACCGATGAACTCCTTTCACCTGTCCTATATAATGATTACTTGAATTGGAAAGTGTGGATTGTTAAGACTTTTACCGGTTTAGGGTTTTGTATCAATAAAATTATTGAAGGTGTACCTCCTGATTATACTTCTAAATACATAGATTTATTTAGAAACGATCAGGAGAGAATCAAGATTCTAACATTATTTCTTACGAAAAATAAAAATTAGATTTCTTAAATTGCTTTAAGTTACAAGATTCATAATTCGGAACTGCATTAAAAAAATTTTCAATGGTTTTAGAGGTTTTTATTTTTTCTTATTTTCAGATAGAGCCCAATCAATATTACAGTTACCCCAATCCCGATAATTGCAAGGCCATACAACGTCCAGTCATGATTCGAGTACATAAATGAAGTAGATGGACCTATCAATGAAATACTCTGCAAATGAAATATGATTCCCATAATTATCAAAATTAATCCGATAATAATTAACCATCTACCTGACCTGTGATTTGACTTTGGCATATGTAGTATTATCGTTAAATTCTAGGTTAATTATAAACTATGATTCTGGCTATAGAAAAAAGAAAATTGTTTCTCAAAGCGTGGGATTTTTGCTTTTATTTATTTATTTGAGAGTTAGTATGCATATGATTTTCTATTCACTTACCAATCTTCCGATATATGATGATAGTATTTTTTTTAATTAACCCGTATATTCTATCATCCTATAATAAAATGTAATCTGGATATTGTCTGCTAGAAGGAACAGAGCGAATGTCCTTGTACCATGATAAGGTAAGTACCGACTCATGGAGTGTCTTTATTTATTCATCCCTTTTTTCTAAATTACAGCTAATGGAAATTCGATTTGTTGGGTATTTTTGTTACTCATTCCGTTTCATGTTTTTCTAGTTGATGATGATAGATTTAATGCAAGTGGGAAAAAAAATTAAAAAATTAATACAAGTGTAGGTGGATCGTAGATCAATTCCATGTGCTATGGTATGCTTATCATCGGTATTATACCTGAATTAATTAATCATCATGTGAGTATGCTTTAGAACTAAATTCAATCTTATTTCATGTGGATTATAATCTTTAGGATACTTTCCAAGCTTCTTTTTTTTAATGATATATCCTTTGCTATATAACTAAAATCTCAATTAAGCATGAATGTGTTGTAATAGTAACACCTAATAAAATTACAGTCAACTTTAAGCCGCACCTCTCAAAGTTTAAGAACTAGAAAACCAACTGAATATAATCAATTTGATAGATTTATAGATCTATTTGTAACCATTCATTCGATATTGATAATATTTGTTCAAATCGAGATTAATGCAATCAAGACTTAAATTTTAATAAACGTATCAAACAGATAATTATCAGTTAACGCGATTTACTTTAAAGATACACTTTTGATAATTAATTTAATGTCCTAAAGAATTGAGAGAAGTATGTCGTATGGTAATGTCGCGATCTATTGAGGAATTGCAAAAGAATGATTTCTATTTCTAAAACTTGTAAACAACTTCTGCTATGGATTTTCAATAGAAATCTTGATTTTAACAGCAACCTCGATTTATCATATAATTCAAGTCCTTTTGGAAATATACTGGCAGATTGTGTTTCTTTGTTACTTAATTATGGATCCATGGTTACCATTTACAGGGTGAGGTTTGAATATCGTATCAATTCTTGTCAGAATATAGTTCTTAATTCCCTATGACAATCAATAGTTCTAATACATTGACGCCAGTCGATATTAGATAAAACATACTTATCTGAAGGCGGGAAGTATGGTTTCAATCTCTTTAAATATTTGATCTTTCAACAGAACATATTGGGTGATAGTAACAAGGATCTAGTATATGCCACTATTCTTCAATGGTTGAGAGATTACAGATATACTATAAAGGAAGAAAACCTAAGAACTAGTTCATCAGAATACTATGCCAAGATATTTCCTCCCAATCAAGATTTAAAATTTTTTGAAATTGTCTCAGACGCTGATCTTAGAGATGGATTCTTACTGCGCATGAGTGTAGCATTTAACCCAAAGGATAGGAGCGATTTTGAACATTTAAAGGAGGAGGTTCAAAATGATCTTTTTATCCGCATTCACAAGATCTTGTCACCGATCAGATTACTCTGTAAAATTGAAAACTCAGTAATAAGCGTGGAGAAGTACTTGTTTATTGATATAAATTCTATAGGATGTAAACAATATTTATGGGATAGCGTAATTGAAATGTCAAATGCGATGTATCTGATTGAGCTTACATTTTATGAATTCAT